>JAJXTS010000037.1 GCA_021783595.1 Chloroflexota bacterium
CGCCGGTTGAGGACCAGGATCGCGCGGTCGCCCGACGCCGTGTCGAGCGCCCCGAGGGCATCCGACAGCGATCGCGACAGGACGCCGCGGTTGCCCGCGGCGAGCTCCGCCCGCATGTCCACGATGGTCACCGACGGCATCTCGCCGACAGCCCGGCTCGGCAGGACGAGACGGCGGTACTCCCCGGACAGAGCGCGTCCCATGCTCTCGACGGACGGCGTTGCGCTGCCCAGGACGACGGCCGCCCCGGCACGCACCGCCAGGTCCAGGGCCGCGTCTCGGGCCTGGAACCGGGGCATGCGGTCGCTCTTGTACGCGGGGTCGTGCTCCTCGTCCACCACCACCAGCCCCAGGTCAGAGAGCGGGGCGAGCACCGCGGTCCGCGTCCCCACCACGACGTCAGCCCCGCCAGCCCGGATCCGCCGCCACTCGTCGGCGCGCTCGCCCTCCCCGAGCCCGGAATGCAGCACGGCGATCCGAGCGGTGAGGTCGGCCCGCAGCCGGTCCACGATCGGCGTGGCGAGGGCGATCTCCGGGACCAGCAGCAGGGCCGGCCGGCCGGCCGCCAGGCACGCGGCGATGGCCTCCGCGTAGATGGCCGTCTTGCCGCTGCCGGTGACGCCGTCGAGCAGGATCGGCGTCGGGTCGCGTGCCGCCACCGCGGCCAGCACCGCCCCGAGAGCCGTCTCCTGGTCGGGCATCAGGGCCGCGTCGGCCGGCCTGGCGCCTCTGGCCGCGACCGGACGGTGGGCCAGCGGGCGGCGAGGGCGCTCGCGGACCTGGGTGCGGACGAGCCCGCGCCGCGCGAGGCCTGCCAGGGCGGACGAACCGTGGCGCTCGGCGAGTGCCGCGGCCGGGATGCCGTCGGGAGCGCCATCGGCCGCGGCACCGGTTGCGGCGAGCTCGTCGAGCGCCGCGGCCTGGCGCGGGCCCACCGGCCGGCCTGCCAGCCTGTCGCCGGCCCGGAGACGGGCCGCCGCGTCCGCCCCCTCGGCCGTGAGCCACACGCGGCGCTCGTACCGCGGGCCAGACGTGGTGCCCAGCAGGGTCCAGGTCAGGTCCACCAGGCCGCCGTCCGCGAGGACGCGCAGGCGGCGCAGCAGCGCGCCGCGGCCGTCCGGCGTGGCGAGGTCGCGCGCGGGGCGGGGACGCCCGGCCAGGTCCTCGAGCAGCGCGAGGTCCGCCGCGGGCAGGCTCGGCGACGCGGCCGGGGCCCTCCCAGTCGAGGCCCCTCCGGTCGCGGTCTCGGCCGTTCCGGCCGCGGCGCCGAGCCCCGCCTCGCCGACGGGCGTCACCTCCACCATGAGCTCCAGCCGCTCGAGCAGGCCGGGCGGCAGCATCGCCCGCACGACGCCCGCGACCGGGGCGAGATACCGGGCGGCGATTCCCCGCGCGAAGCCGAGCGCGAGGGGCGGCAGCAGCGGCCCGTCGGTGCGGACGCGGGCGCCGACGGGCTTCGCCTCCGGCACGCTGCCGGACGCGGCGTCCGTCCCGCTGTCGCGACCGGGGCCGGCATCCCCGAGCACGATCCCGATCGCCTGCCGCCGCCCAAACGGCACCAGCACGGCCTCGCCCGGCTCGAGGTCCGCGAGCGCGTCCGGGACGGCGTACGTCCACGTCCGCGGCCCCGGGCCGCCGGGGGCGTCAACCGCCACCTCCACGAGGCGCGGCGCGCTATGGCCCGGCGTCGGCTCGAACAGCAGCACCGGCGCCCGACCGCTAGGTGATCCTGACCCGGCGGTCGGCGTTGCGGCGCTTCTCCTGCTCGATGATCGCCTCGATCTCTGCCGCCGTCCGCGCCTGCTGGTCAGTCTCGTTCACCACCACCCGGTCGTAGTCACCCTGGCGGGCGAGCTCGATCGCCGCGTTCCGCTGGCGCAGCTCCAGCTCGTCGGCCGTCTCGGTGGCCCGGGACCGCAGCCGCTGGAACAGCTCCTCCATCGAGGGCGGGACGAGGAACACCAGGAGCGCCGCGGGGGCGCGCTGCTTGACCGCGGACGCCCCCTGCACGTCGATCTTGAGGATCACGTCGCGGCCCTCGGCGAGCGCGTCGGCCACCTCGTGGCGGGGCGTCCCGTACCAGTTGCCGTGCACCTCGGCGTACTCGAGCAGCTCGCCGGCGTCGCGCAGCGCCTGAAACTCCCGGACCGTGAGGAACTGGTAGGACACGCCGGGGACCTCGCCCGGCCTCGGGGGGCGCGTGGTGCACGTCACGACGTAGTGGTAGCCGGGGTCCCGCCGGCGCGCCTGCAAGGCGTCGATGATGGTGTCCTTGCCGACGCCGGACGGCCCGCTGATGATCACCAGCTGGGCGCCCGGGGCCCCCAGGAGCGGTGCCGGCCCGGTCATCCCGGCCCTCCCGACGGCCGTCGCCCGGCCGAGACCTCCGCCGCGCGCAGCCCCTCCAGCACCGCCTCGAGCTCGTCGGGGATCGGCGCCTCCAGCCGGAGCAGGCGGGTTGACGCGGGCGACACGAACTCGAGGCGCCACGCGTGGAGGAACAGGCGCCCCAGGAGGTCGGGCCCCTTGCGCGAGGTCCCGGTGCCGTACACCGGGTCGCCCGCCACCGGGTGGCCGAGGGCCGCGCAGTGGACGCGGATCTGGTGGGTTCGCCCGGTGATCAGGTCGAGCTCGAGCAGGGTCCAGTCGCGGAAGCGCTCCCTGACGCGATAGCCCGTCGAGGCTGGCCTGCCGTCAGCGACCACGGCCATGCGTTTGCGGTCCTTGGGGTCCCGGCCGATGGGCGCCTCGATTCGGCCGACGGTGGCTGCCACCGAGCCCTGGACGAGCGCGAGGTACGTCTTGCGAACGCGGCGCGCCTTGAGCTGCGCCATCAGTCCCGCCTGCGCCGCATCGTTGCGGGCGACGATCAGCAGGCCGGAGGTGTCCCGGTCCAGACGGTGGACGATCCCCGGCCGGGCGACGCCGGCGATGCCCCCGTAGTGGTCGCCGCGCGCCAGCAGCGCGTTGACGAGCGTCCCGCGCCAGTGGCCGGGGGCCGGGTGCACCACCAGGCCCGAGGGCTTGTTGACGACCAGCACGTCGTTGTCCTCGTAGACGACGTCAACCGGGATCGACGGGTCCGGCTCGAGGTGGTACGGGATCTCCGGGGGCGGCACCTCGAGGGTCACGCCCCCCGGCCCGCGGACCTCGGAGTTCGCGCGGAGCCGACGGCCCGTGTCGTCGGTCAGGCGCCCGTCGGAGATCAGCCGCTGCACGAACGATCGCGACAGCCCCGTGCGGTCGGCGACGAACCGGTCGATGCGGCGCACGATCTCGCCCTCGGGGATCGCCAGGCGACGGGGCCCGGGCTCCGCGGACGGCGCCGGCGGCTCAAGGCCGAGCGATCCGTCGAGCCCGTCGTCTCCGTCCAGCTCGTCGTCGGCGTCCTCGGGCGGCTCGGCGGGGCGGTCGGGGTCAGTCATCGCTCCCCCACTCCGCGATCCCGGGGAACAGCGTGGCCGCGAGGATCAGGATGAGCGCGGTGGTGATCGCCGCGTCCGCGACGTTGTACGTCCAGAACCTCCACTGGCCGATCCCCATGTCGATCCAGTCCACGACGGCGCCGAAGCGCAGGCGGTCGATGAGGTTGCCGATGGCGCCGCCGAGCAGCAGCGACGCCGCCACCGACACGACGACGCCCCTACCCGCCTTCCGGTGGTACACGACGATGAGGGCGATCACCACCAGGGAGGCGACCGCGAAGGCGCCGGCCGACTGGGGGACCATGCCGAACAGGATCCCGCTGTTCGTGCCGTAGACGAAGTTCAGCCACGTCCCCAGCACCGAGAACCCGGATCCCGGCGCGACGCTGCCCGTGATCCAGGACTTGGTGACCTGGTCGGCGGCGACGACGGCGACGGCGATCAGCGTGAACAGGAGCCATCGCCCCCGCGAGGGACCGCCCCAGGCGGGGGCGCGCCCGGGGCCGCCGGCGGGCCGCCTCGCGTCGTCCCCGTCGTCAACGAGGTCCTCCAGGTCGTCGTCCGGCTGCGCCCCCACCGCTACGCCCCTGCCCGACGCACGGCGATCCGCGCCTCGCCGGCCTCGAGCCGCACGACCGCCTCCGCGAGGCCCTCGGGTGGCCGCTCGCGGCGCACGACGTCCGCGAGCGTGTCCGCGACCACCGGGGCCAGGTACGGATCCAGCTCCCGGCCCACGCCGTCGAGCCAGAGCTCGATCCGGTCGTCGAGGTCCAGCTCGGCCTCCTTGCGCAGGTCCTGGATGGCCCGCCCGAGCTCCCGGGCGTCGCCCTCGGCGCGGAGCTCCGGCGTGAGCGTGGTGTCGATGACCACCACCAGGCCGTCGTCGTGCGCCACGGCCGTGCCCGGCCTGGGCGTCGCCTGCACCTCGACCTCGTCGGCGGCGAGCGTCTCGCCCTCGAGCGTCACCGCGCCGTCCTGGTGGATCTCGAAGCGGCCCTCCCGGGCGGCGGCCATGACCGCGGGGATCTTGGCGCCCAGGCGCCGGCCCACCTTGGGCAGCAGCACCTTGACGCCGCGGTCCACGAGCGCGGACTCGTCGCCGATCAGGGCGACCTCCTTGACGTTGGCCTCCGCGCGGACCAGCTCGAGCAGAGCGTCGAGCTCGCCGACCTCGCGGCCCGGGAGCGCGAGCCACAGGCGGGCCAGCGGCTGGCGGGCCTTGAGCCCGGCCTGGCCGCGGACGGTGCGCGACAGGTCCACGGCCCGGCGCGCAAGCGCCATCGCATCCTCGAGCGCCTCGTCGCGCAAGGGTTCGAGCTCAGCGGCCGGCCAGCCGGAGAGGTGCACCGACTCGGGCGCGGCCGGGTCCACGCCGGCAACCAGGTTCCCGTACATGGACTCCGAGAGGAATGGCAGGATCGGCGCGACGGTCCTCGCCAGCCCCGCCAGCGCCGCGTGCAGCGTGGCGAACGCGGCGTCCCGGTCCGCCCCCGTCGAGCGGGACATGCGACGGCGTGACAGGCGCAGGTACCACGTGGAGAGGTCGTCGATGAACGCGCCAAGGACGCGCGTGGCGCCCTCGGCGTCGAACTCGCGCAGGCGGGCCTCCACGGCGCTCACGGTCCCGGCGGCGCGGGACAGGATCCAGCGGTCGAGCGGCGGGCGCTCGGCAACGGCCGGGGCACCCGAGGCGGGCGTCCAGCCGGCGAGCCGCGCGTAGGTGACGAAGAACGCGTACACGTTCCACAGCACCAGCAGCCCGCGCCGCGCCTCGTCGGCGGCGTGCCAGCCGAACAGGATGTTGTCCTCGGGGCGCGCGCTCGCGTACATCCAGCGGATGACGTCCACGCCCATGCGCTCGGCCGCCTCGTCGAACTCGATGGCGTTGCCCCAGCTCTTGTGCATCGGACGGCCGTCCTCGCCGTAGAGCGTGGCGTAGCCGAACAGCGCCTTGAACGGCGGCTCGCGGCGGAGCACGGTGCTCATCGCGAGCATGGAGTAGAACCAGTTGCGGAACTGGCCCGGGAAGCTCTCGGTGACCAAGTCCACCGGGAACCACTTGGCCCAGTACTCGGGGTCCTCGCGGTAGTGGATCGTCGAGAACGGGACGATGCCCGCGTCCAGCCAGGGGTTGCCGACGTCCGCGATGCGCGCGGTGGGAGCGCCGCAGTTGGGACAGGCGATCCTGACCGCGTCCACGTGCGGGCGGTGGGGCGTGTGGCCCTCGAGCTGGTCCCAGCCCTCGACCGCGCGCGCCCTGAGCTCCTCGCGCCCGCCGATGACGTCGAACGTGCCGCACTCCTGGCAGTCAAAGATGGGCAGGGCGAGGCCGTAGTAGCGCTTCTTGGAGATCATCCAGTCGCGCATGTTCAGCAGCCAGTCGATCTCGCGGTCGTGGCCGAAGGCCGGGAACCACCGGATCCGGTCCACGGCCTCCATGATCTGGTAGCGGAGGCTCGCGTCCACCTGCTCGGGCGTGAGGGTCTCGCGCGGCTGGTCGTAGACCGGGCCCATGCTGATGTACCACTCGTCCACGAGCCGGAACAGCAGGGGCGTGCTGCAGCGCCAGCAGTGCGGGTACCGGTGGGCATACGGCTCGAGGTGGTAGAAGAAGCCGCGCTGCTCGAGGTCCGAGACGACATCCTCGGCCGCCTCGGGTGCCTCCTTGCCCGTCAGCCAGCCGAAGCCCTCGTAGTACCGGCCGTCCTCGTCGATGGGGCCGAAGATCGGCAGGCCGGCCGACCTGCCCAGCTGGTAGTCCTCCGCACCGCAGCCCGGGGCGACGTGGACGATGCCCGTGCCCTCGGCCTCGCCAACCTGGTCCCACAGGACGACCCGGTGCTCGTAGCCGGCCTCGGCGAAGGCGGCCTCCACGGCGGGCAGCGCGTCGAACGGGCCGGTGTACCGCCAGCCCTCGAGCGTCTTGCCGGTGGTCTCCTCGAGCACGGTGAACGGCCCGCGGAGCGCCTGCTTCAGGGTTCCCTTGGCAAGCCAGAAGACGTCGTCGCCCTGGCGCACCCTGGCATAGGCGAGGTCCTCGCCCACCGCAGCGGCGACGTTGGCGGCCAGCGTCCAGGGCGTGGTGGTCCACACCAGCAGCGCCTCGCCCGGGCGGTCCACCAGCGGGAAGCGGACGGTGAGGCCCGGGTCCTCGCGGTCCGCGTAGCCCTCGTTCATCTCCATCTGCGACAGGCCGGTCCCGCACCGCGGGCACCACGGCATGGTGTCGTGGCCGCGGTACACCCAGCCGCGGCGGTGGCACTCGGCGAGGAACCCCCAGATGAGGTCGTTGTTCTCGTTGCTGAACGTGAAGTAGCTGCCGCCCACCTCGGGCATGCCCAGCCGGCCGACGAGCATCTCCACGGTGTCGGTGACGGGGCCGTGCGCGCCCTGGATCGTTGCCTGCTGGCCAGGGTCCTGGTCCATCAGGTCGCGCAGGCGGAGCAGCTCGGCCGGGTCGTTCCAGTCCATCCAGTAGCCCAGGCGGATCGACTGCTCGGTCTGGCGGGCGGCGTAGGTCAGCACGCGCTGCTTGCAGAGCCGGACGAACTCGGCGATCCCGTACGCCTCGATGTCGCGCTTGCTGGTGAAGCCGAGCGCCTTCTCGACGTTCACCTCCACCCACAGGCCCTGGCAGTCGAAGCCGTTCTGGTACCGCTGGTCCTCGCCGAGCATGGCGTGGAACCGCTGGTAGAGGTCCTTGTAGGTGCGGCCCCAGGCGTGGTGGACGCCCATCGGGTTGTTGGCGGTGATCGGCCCGTCCAGGAAGCTCCAGCGCGGGTGGCCCTCGTTCTGGGCGCGCAGGCGCGCGAACGTCTTGCGCTCCGCCCACTCGCGGAGCAGCTCGTGCTCCTGGGCGACGAAGTCGGGTCGGGCGGAGACGGGTCGGAACATCGGGCCTCGTGCGTCGCGGGCGCGGCTCCCTCTCATCAGGCAGCGGCGGGCCTCCAGTCTACGGAACCCGGCGGTCCCATGCGACCGGGGAACGTCGGGGGCGCCGGGCCACCCCGCGCCCGCCGGCGGCGGATACTCGTGGGCCGCTTCTCGCGGCGCAGCGTATGATCCGCCGCGATGTCCACGCCGTCGCGCCCCCCGCGCGCCCCGCGCACGCGATCCGCCTTCGTGGCGGCCTTCCTGTCGCTGGTCTTCCCCGGTCTCGGGCACGCGTACGCGGGGGCGTGGGCCCGGGCGCTCGGCTTCCTGGCGCTGCCGGTGCTGGCCCTCGCCGCGGGCGCCGGCATCGCCCTCGGCGGCGACAGGTACAAGCTCCTCGCGGAGTTCGCCAACCCGGCCGTGCTCAACGGCCTGCTGATCGTCAACGTGCTCGCCTTCCTCTACCGCGCGGCAGCCGCGTTCGACGCGTGGACGGTGGCCCGATTCCTCAACGAGGCGGACGCCGCCGGTGACGGGCGTCTAGGACGGGCCCGCCTCGCACTCAACCCGCTCTCGGTCGCGGGGCTGCTGGCGGTCATCCTGGTGATGGGCAGCGCCCACCTGCTGGTCTGGCGCTACGACGCTCTCGCGCTGTCGGTGGTCAACTGCCTGAACCCCGACACCGCGGACGCGAGCTGCGACTCGGGCAGCGCGACGGCGACTCCCAACCCGTCGGACGTGCTGCCGTCTGCCTCGGCAGGCGCGAGCGGCGTGCCCATCGCCACGGACTCGCCGCTGCCAACCCCGATCGGGACCAGTGCCGGCACGGCGCCCGCGGCCTCCCTGCCGCCCTGGGACGGGACGAGTCGACTCAACATCCTGCTCGTCGGGACCGACCAGCGGAACAACGCCCCGACGTTCAACACCGACACCATGATCGTCGTCTCGATCGACCCCAAGACCAAGCAGGTCGCGATGCTGACCCTGCCGCGGGACACGACCGGCGTGCCCGTGCCGGCCTCTGCCCAGAGCGTCTGGGGCGCCACCTACCAGGGCAAGATCAACTCCTGGTTCATGGCCAACCAGGACCTCGCCAACCTGTGGCCCGGCAAGACCGCCCAGGCTCGCGGGTTCGCCGCCCTCAAGTCCATCCTAGGCAACCTGTACGGGGTCGACATCCAGTACTACGTCGAGGTCAACTTCCAGGGGTTCGTGGACGCCGTCAACACGCTCGGGGGAGTCCGGGTCAACGTCCAGATCCCGGTGGCCGAGAACGACTTCCCCCTCACGGACCAGATCAAGTCGCGCGTGTACATCCCCGCCGGGCCCCAGGAAATGGACGGCACCCAGGCGCTGGTGTACGCCCGCTCCCGCCACGGCTCGAACGACTTCGACCGCGGCCTCCGCCAGCAGCGCGTCGTGCTCTCGCTCAAGGACGAGCTCGATCCGCAGTCGGTTTTCGCGAACCTGACCGGGCTGGTGTCCGCCCTCAAGTCGTCGGTCAAGACGGACATCCCGGTGAGCGACACGGGCCTCATGGGCCAGCTGCTGAGCCTGGCGGCCGGGGTGAACACCAAGAACATCCGCTCCTACGTGTTCGCCCCGCCCTACTACGCCACCGACATGTGGGTGCCGTCGCACGGGACCAACAGCAACGTGGTCATCAACGTCCCGCGCGTCCAGGCGGCCGCCAAGCAGGCGTTCAGCCTGAGCCCGTCGCTGATCTCCCTGCGCAACTCCCTGAGCGCCGAGGGGGCATCGGTCTGGGTCGAGGACGGGAAGAACGGGCTCGGCCTGGCGGGCAACAACGCCCAGTACCTCGACTATTTCGGCATCGACGCGTCCGCGCCCACGAGCCTGGCGCCGCGAACGCCCCAGACGACGACCGTCACCGTCTACAACGGGGCCTCGGCCCGGCTCGCGGCGACCGTGAAGTACCTCCAGCAGCTCTACGGGGTGACGGCCACCACCGCGACCCACGCGTCGGTGGGGGCGGACATCGTCATCGTCATCGGGCTGGACGGCCGCAAGCTCGCGATCCCGAGCGCCGGCTGACGGCAGCGACTGGGACCCGCCGGGCCGGGGCGGCGGGCACGCCCGAGGACGGAACGCCGCGTGCCCGTGCCGGACACGCGCGAGGGCCGCGGGCGGGCCTCCGGAGGCCCCGGCGGTCAGCCGATCGGCGTGAGCCAGCTCCGGTACTGCGGCAGGCTGCCGCGCACCGCGGCGAAGTACGCCTCGCTGATCTTGCGCGCCACGGGTCCGATCTGGCCGCTGCCCACGGGCCGGTGGTCCACCTCGGTGGCGGCGCTCACCTGGACGCCGGTGCCGCACAGGAGCGCCTCGTCGCAGATGTAGAGCTCCGAGCGGTCGATCGAGCGGACCTCGGTGGGGATGCCCAGGTCGGCGGCGAGCC
The DNA here is from genome assembly GCA_021783595.1 of Chloroflexota bacterium. Classification (GTDB taxonomy): domain Bacteria; phylum Chloroflexota; class Limnocylindria; order Limnocylindrales; family CSP1-4; genus CAIXZV01. The sequence continues at coordinate 9,715 of JAJXTS010000037.1, forward strand.
CCAGGATCGCCTTGCGGGTCACGCCCTCGAGGATGTCGTCCGAGACCGGCGGGGTGATCAGCGTGCCGTCGCGGACGATGAACAGGTTGGCCGCCGAGCCCTCTGACGCATGGCCGCTCGGGGTGAGGACGAGCGCCTCGTCATAGCCGTTGAGCTCCGCCTCCGACTTCTGGAAGGCCATGTTCACGTAGCCGCCCACGATCTTGCCGCGGGCCGGCAGCGCCTCGTCGGCGTTGCGCCGCCAGGACGAGGTCATCAGCCGGATGCCCTTCTCGACGTCCACGTAGTTGCCGAACGGCGTGGCGATCACGTACAGCTCGTGGTCCAGGTGGTGGAGCTTGACCCCGATGGCCCGGGTGCTCTTGTAGAACGAGGGCCGGATGTAGGCGTCCTCGCGGAACCCGTTGCGGCGGATCGTCTCCACGATGATGCCGACCAGCTCGTCGGTGGTCGGCAGGCCCTCCATCAGCAGCATCTTGGCGCTGTTGCGAATGCGCTCGACGTGCTCGCGGATGAACAGGCCGTAGAGCTGGCCCTGCTCGGCGTTCCAGTACGCGCGGATGCCCTCGAACGTCGCCGTGCCGTACATGAACGCGTGGGTCATGATGCTGACCTTGGCGTCCTTGAGGGCCACATAGTCGCCCTCGAAGTAGGCGATGAGCTCGTCGAGGGGACGGGGCGGCAGGGCGGCGGACGGCTGCTGGGTGAGCATCGGCGGACTCCAGGGGAGATGCGGCGCCAGACGGCGCCCGGCTCAGTTCGGTCCCCGCACTCTAGCACGGGGGTGCGGCAGCGCCCTCGCGCCGGGCCCCACGGCGTCCGGGCCACCCGGCCGCCGCCCGGCGGCCCCGGGGCAACCGCGGCCCGCTTGTCCCGGCGCGGCGCGCGGCCCTGGCCTGCTCAGCCCAGGCGCACGGCGCCCGCCATGTCGGCCGCCACGAGCGCCAGGTAGACCAGGTACAGCGCCCCGCCGACCAGGAGGGCGCGGCCGTCGAGCGAGCGGCGGCGCGCCATCGTGCCGAAGACGGCCCCGACCGCGACCAAGGCCATCGCGGCCGACGCGAAGGCGAGCGCGCTGTCGGCCGTGACCCGCCACGCGTCGCCGGCGAGCGCGAGGGCGACGATGGTCGGGATCGCGGACTGGAAGACCATCGCCCCCGTGATGTTCCCCATGGCCAGCGTGTCCTTGCCCTGGCGGACCCAGATCAGGCTGTTGAACTTCTCCGGCAGCTCGGTTGCGATGGGCGCGATGACCAGCGCCAGCAGCAGCTGGGACACGCCGAGCGACGAGGCGAGTGAGTTCACGGCGCCCACGAACAGGTAGGCCCCGCCCACGATGCACACCAGGGCGGCGACAACCTGGACCGAGACGATCCGGAGCCGCGGGACGGCCGGGTCCTCCGCGTGCCCCGCCCGGTCGAGGCGGTGGAACCGCAGCGGCGCCAGGTCGTCCTCGCCCGCGGCGCGCTCCGCCTCGAGGTGGCCCTTCACGTACAGCGCGTAGATCCCGGCCAGCGCCGCCGCGACGAGCCACCTGACGGGCGCCAGCGGCGCCGGGAGGAACGCCGCGGCGATGGCAAGGGTGTACGCCACCACGAAGAACCGGATGTCGTGGACGAGCACCGCCGTGTCCACCACCATGTCCGTGCCGGCGGCTCGCCGCCTCCGGTACGCGATGACCCCGGCGCCGGTCACGAACATGGCGAGGGTGGACAGCATGAAGGGCGCTCCCAGCACCGCCCCGATCCCCACGTCGTCGGTGGCGCGGCCGCCGCCCCCAAAGCCGATCGCGATGATCGGGATCATCGTCTCGGGGAGCGCCGTGCCGACCGCCGCGAGGACGGACCCCACCGCTCCCTCGGCGAGCTCGAGCTTCCTCCCGAACCACTCGATTCCGTTGGTGAACAGCTCGGCGCCCGCGAGGATCACCACGAACGCGACGGCCAGCAGCACCGCGTCCACGTCAGCCCTCCAGCGTGAGCGCCGCGATGACGGACGCGCAGATGACGAGCAGGACCAGGACCGACACCAGCGCGAGGCGCCGGTCTCGGGCGGCGAGGAACCCGGCGCCCGACACCATCACCCGCCCCAGGGGCAGCGCCACCAGGAGCGTCATGCCGGCCCAGATGAACCCCTCCGGCCGGAGGGCGGCGATCTGGCGCGGGATCGCGAACAGGGAGTACGGCGGGAAGGCGCCGCCCCCCAGCGGGTTGTCGCCCCGGGCGGCCATGCCGCCCACGCCGATGAGGATCAGCAGCAGCGCCAGCCGGGTGCCCACGGTCAGGAGGCGGCCTGCGATGGTCTCCAGGCGAGCCGCCGTGGCCGCCATCGAGGCCAGCCGGGCCTGGCGCCCGCCGCTCACCGGCCCATCGCCTTCTGCACCATCTCGACCGCCGTGTACAGCAGCACCACCACGAACAGCACCTGGAGCAGGCGCGTGTTGACCCGGTGCGCGATCCGGCTGCCGAGCGTCGCCCCGGCGAAGACGCCCAGGGCGGTCGGCCCGGCCACGTACGGGTCCACCTGCCCCCGGAGCAGGTAGATCACCGCGGACGACGTGGCAGTGATCCCGATCATCATGTTGCTGGTCGCGGTGGCCACCTTGAGCGGGACGCCCATCGCCACGTTCATGGTGGGGACCTTCACGATCCCGCCGCCAACGCCGAGCAGGGCGGAGACGAGGCCGGCCAGGGCGGAGCCGGCCATGCCCAGCGGCAGGCGGCGCACCCGGTAGCCAGGTCCGCCGATCGTGTCGGTGAAGGTCGGCGCCGCGTCCGGGTCCGGGTCGTCCCCCACCGCGGCCGCCGTCGGGGCCCCGGGGCGGGCGAGCGCGCGGTGGAGCATGGTCGCGGACATCCACAGCAGGAGTGCCGCGAACAGCCCCGCCAGCACCTGCTCCGAGAGCAGGAACGCGATCAGGCCGCCCACCAGGGCGCCCGAGGCCGAGAACAGCTCGAGCACCATGCCCAGGCGCAGGTTGGCCACGTGCTTCTGGAGGTACACGCTGGCGCCTGCACTCGAGGTCACGATGACCGACACGAGCGAGACCGAGACGGACTCGCGCAGCGGCAGCCCGAACCCGAGCGTGAGCAGGGGCACGATCAGGACACCGCCGCCGAGCCCGAGCAGGGAGCCGAACACCCCCGCCAGGAGGCCGGCGACGAGCAGCGTGATGCCGGCGATCACCGGAGGACCGCCGGCAGGGCGGCGCCCCCGGTGACCGTGGTGGGCATCGTCAGGCGGCTATGGGCGCAGGTGCTGCGGCGCGTACGGCAGCAGGGCCACGTGGCGGGCGCGCTTGAGGGCGATCGCCAGCTCGCGCTGGTGCGCCGCGCAGGTGCCCGTCTTGCGCCGCGGCTCGATCTTGGCGCGCTCGGAGAGGTAGCGGCGGAGGCGGTTGACCTCCTTGTAGTCGATCGCGACGGTCTTGTCGGCGCAGAACGAGCAGACCTTCCGGCGCCGGCGATCGCGGTAGTAGTCGTCGCGCTTCTTGGTCCGGGACATGGGGGGCATGCGTCGTGTCTCCAGGTTGTGGCGGCCAAGCCGCCGGGGCGGCCCGCAGGCCGCGTGGGGGTCGCTAGAAGGGCAGGTCGTCCAGGTCGTCGTCCGACGGCCGGGGCGCGGGAGCCGGTCGCGTGGGCCGCACGGTCTCGCCGCCGAAGCCGGCAGCGGACGCGCCGCCCAGGGAGCTGCCCGCGGGCGGGCCGCCCTCGACGTCGCCGGGGCGGTCCAGGCTCACGACGGAGTCGGCCGTGATCTCGAGCGAGACCCGGTGCTGGCCGTCGCGCGCGTCGTACTCGCGAGTCCGGAAGCGGCCCTCGACGAACACGCGGTTGCCCTTGCGGAGCTGCTCGGCGGTGCGCTCGGCGCGATCGCCCCAGACGGTGACGCGGAACCAGTCGGTCGCCTCGACCCACTCGCCGGTCTGCTGGTTCTTCGTGCTCTGGTTGACCGCGACGCTGAACTCCGTCACCGGCCGGCCGTTGGGCGTGTAGCGCATCTCGGGGTCGCGCCCGAGGTTGCCGATGATCATCGCCTTCGAGAAGGACGCCATCGTGCGCGCTCCCTGCTCAGTCGGTGGCCGCGGGCGCGGCCTCGGACTCGGACTCGTCGATCAGCTCGGCCTCGCCCTCGTCCTCCTCGTCCTCGCCGGACGGGATGTCGGCGTCGTCTGCCTCGCCGGGCGCGGCGTCCCGGCGGGCCTTGACCGGCTTGACGACACGGGTCACGAGGGAGCGGAGGACATCCTCGGTGATCTGGAGGCTGCGCTCCAGCTCGGCGATGGCCTCAGCCGGGCTCTCGAAGACCACGATGTGGTACGAGCCATCGCGGTAGCGGTCGATGGGATACGCGAGCCGACGGCGGCCCCAGGGCGCGACCTTGACGATCTGACCGCCTGAGGCGACGACGAAGCGCGTGGTGCGGTCGATGACCGCGGCGGCCCGCTCATCCGGCGCATCCGGCCGGAGGACGAGCATGAGTTCATAGCGGCGCACGGCCTGCAAGACTCCTTCCGATGGGATGAGCCCCGTTGACGGCATGCCGACACGGAGCAGAAAGGACGGCGGAAGGATAGCACGCCGGTCGGTCGCCTCCGGGAGGGTCAGGCGTCCCTTGTGTATCCTTTCTCACCGCACTCTCGAAAGGCCTCGTGGGGGAACCGTGCAGCTCTCGCTCTTGCTCCTCGCCTCTGACCGCACTGCGGCGGCGCAGCTTGCGCAGGCGCTGGCCGCCCCCGGGCACGGGGTCACCGTGGTCGCCTCGGTGGCCGACCTGCTGGCCGCGGCCCCGGGGCACAGCCTGGTCGTGATCGACAGCGTCCCCGCCGGCACGACCGCCGCGGCCGTCATCGCGGAGCTCCGCGGCGCCGGCCCGGGACCCGTCACGCCCGTCCTGGCGATCGCGCAGACGGCCGATCTCGAGGAGCGGATCGCCCTCCTCGAGGCCAATGCCGACGACGTGCTGACGCGGCCCTTCGACTCGGCGGGGCTGGCGGCCCGCGTCGAGGCGCTGGCGCTGCGGGCGCAGCACGCGTCGCGGCCGGGAGCGCGCGCCCGCGAGACCGAGCCGGGCCGGCGGGTCATCGCGGTCTTCAGCCCCAAGGGGGGCGTCGGGACCACCACCATCGCCACCAACCTCGCCCTCATCGCCGCCGAGCGCCAGCCCGGGATGACCCTGCTCATTGACCTCGACCTCTCGTTCGGGCAGGTGGCGTCGCACCTCAACCTCACGCCCCCGCAGACCGTCCTGGATCTCGCCCGCGACGTGGCCGCCCAGCACGACCCCGAGCTGCTGCGGACCTACGCGGTCCCCCACAAGGGCGGTCTTCAGGTGCTCGCCGCCCCGCCCGGCCCGGGCTTCACGTCACTCATCACCCCGCAGCACGTCGAGCAGATCGTCTCGACCGCCGCCGACGCGTACGAGACTGTGGTCATCGACGCCGGCACCGGGCTCGACGAGCGGGCGATGGCCGTGTTCGGCCGGTGCGACACCACGATCATCCCGGTCATCCCGGAGATCCCGGCGCTCAACTCGGTCCACATCATGTTCGAGCAGATGTCCGACCTCGGGGCGATGGGCGGCTCGATCCTGTTCGTGCTCAACAACGCGTTCGCCCGCGACCTCCTCAAGCGGAGCGACATCGAGACCGCGCTGGGGGCCAAGATCGCCGCGGAGCTCCCCTACGACCCGCTCGTCTACCTCAAGGCGGTCAACGAGGGCGTGCCGGTCGTCCTCGGGTCGTCCCGCTCGGCGCCCGCCGAGCGACTCCGCGCCCTGGCGGGCGTGGTGCTCGGCCCGGTCAACGGGGCGGTTCCCGCGCCGGCTCCCAAGGAGAAGCGGGGCCTCTTCGGGCGCCGCTGACCGGCGGCCCGCCCGACGCCGCCCGACGCCGCGGCGTCCGCCCCGCGATCCGGTGCGGGACCCTGGTCCCGAGGGCGAGTCTCGAACTCGCACGGGGTCGCCCCCAGCCGTGTTTAAGACGGCCGCGTCTGCCGGTTCCGCCACCTCGGGCGTGCCGATCGTAGCCCCTTTGGGGCTGCCGCCTCGGGCGCCCGCTCGGCTCGCACGGGCGGGACGCAGCGGCCGGGCTGCGGCGAGGAGCTCCGGTCCGGCTCGCCAGAACAGAGAACCGGCCCCGCGCCGGGACCGGCTCGTGTCAAGTCTGTGGAGGCGACGGTCGGATTCGAACCGACGAATAAGGGTTTTGCAGACCCCCGCGTTAGGCCTCTTCGCCACGTCGCCGCGCCGAGCGCGACCGAGAGGATACCGGGAACGCGCATTCCGTGCGCCGCGCACCCGGCCGCGAGAGTGGCTGCCCCTCGAGGATTCGAACCTCGGCTCACGGATCCAAAGTCCGCTGTCCTACCGCTAGACGAAGGGGCAGGGAACCACAGCGTAGCGTACGGGATCAGGGGAGAATGGAGCGGAAGACGGGACTCGAACCCGCGACCCTCACCTTGGCAAGGTGATGCTCTACCAACTGAGCCACTTCCGCTCGAGGGCCGACTGAGGTTTTGGTGCCGAGAGCCAGATTCGAACTGGCGACACCGCGATTTTCAGTCGCGTGCTCTACCAACTGAGCTATCTCGGCCCGGACCCGGGATCCCGCGAGATCCCCGTCGGCGCGCGGCGGAGAATACCACGGCATCCGAACGCCCGTCCACCTCGCCGGAGCGGCCTCAGCGCCATCCCCGCCAGGTGAACCCCGGCGGCGTCTCGGGGGGTTCAGGGGGCTGGGGAGGCTCGGGCGGGGGCGGGGGCGGCGTCGGGGGCGGCGTCGGGCCGGATCCGGGATCCCCTGCCCCGAGACCCCGCAGCTGGGCGCTCACCACGGGCGCCCGGTCCCCGACAACCACGCTCGGCGCGTCCACGGGAGCCTCCCCGGTGAGCTGCCGGAGGCGGTTGATGCGCTCGAGCACGGGCGGGTGCGTGGAGAACAGATCGCTCGACTCGGCGGTGGCTGCCTTTACCGGGTTCTCGAAGTACAGGTGCTGGGTCGCCCGG
>JAJXTS010000206.1 GCA_021783595.1 Chloroflexota bacterium
CCGGGCGGGGGGCCGAGGCGACGGGGCGGGGTGGGCCGGCGGGCCGCGGGTCCCCGTCACCCGGCGAGCTCGCCCACCGGAGCGAGCTGGAACTCGGGGACCGCCTCCGCAACCAGCCGGCCGTGCGGGTCGTAGCTCGGCGGGCGGTGGTACCTGGCCAGCGCCCGGACAGCCGCGGCGTCCAGCACGCCGATCTGAGCCAGCGCCTCCACCGACGCGGCGTACGTGCCGCGGTCGTAGCCGTCGCCGTCCTCGACCTTGAGGGCGAGCCCGGTCGGCCGGGTGTCAGCCGTCCCGGTGCGCGGGCCCGTGAGGATCCCCACCCCGCGCAGCGCCTCCATGCCGCTCTTGCTCACGAGGCGCCCGGGCGCGGCCTTCATCAGCGCGCTGTCGAGCCGCTCGCGGGTCCCGGCGACCAGCTCCGGGTGGCGAAGCATCGCGTCGCGGACCACGGTCAGGTGCGGCGCCAGCACCGCCCGACCGTCAGTCGCCGGCACGGCCTCGGGCGCCGCGAGCATCGCGAACGCGCGGGCGACGTCGCGCAGGCGGAAGGCGTAGGTGGGGATGCCGCAGCCGTCGATCCCCGTCCGGAGCTGGCCGGGCCTGACGTCGAAGGCCGCCGCCACGGTCTCGGCGTAGGCGCGCTGTGCGGGGTGGTCCGCCTCCCAGTAGCCGTCCGGGCTCCAGCCCCCGAGCTTGGCCAGCAGGACGAACACCGAGTGCTGGCCCGAGCACATGTGGCGCAGCGGGCTGGGGCGCTCGCCGTCGCGCGCGAGCCGGGCCGCGGTCAACCCGTCGAGCGGCATGCCCTCGGTGCCGCAGGCGAGCGCGCTCGCCGCAACGCCGACGCGCCGATAGAGCGCCTGCAGCGTGCGGACGTGGATGTCCTCGCCGGAGTGGGACGAGGCCATGATCGCGATCTCGTCGGGCGTGAGGTCGAACTCCGTGCGGCCCCCCGCCCGCAACAGCGCAACGAGCCCGAAGGGCTTCACCGTTGACCGCAGGAACGCCACCCGGTCCGGGTCGCCGATCGCGCGCAGCACCTTGCCGCTCACGTCCGCTTCCACGATGTCGCCGCGGTGGACCGACTCCACGACGCCGTTGCGCACCTGGCGCACCAGCACGGGCGGGGTCGTCGGGCGGGATGCCTTGGCGGGGGTGCGAGGAGCCATCGGACGGGAGGATAGCGCGCTAGGATTCGCCCCGAGCAGGCGTCTCGCGGCGGCGCCGCCCAACCCGCCCCAATCGAGCAGCGCGAGGAATCCCACGTGACCGACTGGCCGAACCTCCACGTGTCGCAGCACCCCGCGGTCCGCCACAAGCTCGGCATCCTGCGCGACGCGAATACCGAGCCCAAGAAGTTCCGCGAGGTCGTGCGCGAGCTCTCGTGGCTGCTGGGCTACGAGGCCCTGGCGGACGCCCACACGCGCCCGATCGACGTGCCGACGCCGCTGGAGGTGATGCAGGGCGAGGAGCTCGCCGACCGCATCGGCTTCGTGCCGATCCTGCGCGCGGGCCTGGGCATGGTGGACGCGTTCCTCGAGCTGATGCCCACCGCGCAGGTCTGGCACCTCGGCCTGTTCCGCGACGAGCGCACGCTGCGCCCGGTCGAGTACTACAACAAGCTCCCCAACAGCGCCACCGTGGACCTGAGCCTGATCCTGGACCCGATGCTCGCCACCGGCGGCTCCGCCACCGCGGCCATCGAGGTCCTCAAGCGCTGGGGCGCGGTGCGGATCAAGCTGGTCAACCTGATCGCGGCGCCCGAGGGCGTGGCGGCCGTCAGCAAGGCGCACCCGGACGTCGAGATCTACTGCGCCGCGCTGGACCGCCAGCTCAACGAGAAGGGCTACATCATGCCGGGGCTGGGCGACGCGGGCGACCGCCAGTTCGGGACGGGCGGCGCGAGCTGACGGCGTAAGCCGGCCATCGCCCCCGCGACGCGGTCCGCGCCTCGGCCCGCCGCCGGGAGCGCCGGCGCCTGCTCGGCGAACAGCTCGGGCTCGCCGTCGGCCGCGAGGAACAGTCCCCTGGCCGCGGCCCGCTTCTCGCGGGCGCGCCCCCGCATGCCGGCCCTGTCATCGTCGGTCCAGCCCTGCTCCCGGCTCGGCCGGCCTGGCCGCTCGCCTCCCGGCGGCGGTCGGGCGCCCTGCGGCCTGCTCGGGTTCGGGCATCGGGGAGGCACCTGATGGGGGGGCGGCGGACACCGCCCGACGGCATGGTGGGCGCCATCGCGCGTGGCCGATCACCGCGCGCTGGCTGGTCACCGCGCGCTGGCTGGTCACCGCCCGCGGGGCCGGCGCCGCCCGCGAGGAAGCCGGCCCCGTGGCCACGCGACGCACGCGTCAGCGAGTGGCCGCCCAGACGCTCGCCGCCCCGATGGCCACCAGGCCCGCGAACAGCAGCGCGCCGACGACGGCCCCGGGCACGCCACCGGCCACCAGGACCGCGGCCACGACCAGCGCTGCGAGCGGCCCGAGGAACAGCTCCCAGCGGTCGCCGACGAGGAAGTCGTACCAGAACGCGCCGAAGCGCCGGAGCCAGGTCATCGTCGCGGTCCCCTCACGCCCCGGCCGCGCGGGCTGCCCGCCCGGCGGCGCCGGCGTCTCGCCGAGCCCTCACCCGGGCCGCCACCAGCCGCACGCCCGCCAGCGCCACGAGCAGGTACGCCGCGAGCAGCACCGGGATCGTCGCGTCGGAGGCCGGCCAGGCGATCCCGACGCCCTCCCCGGCCCAGAACGTCCCGAACCCCACGAGCATGACGCCAACCGCGAACTTGAGCGCGTTCTCCGGCACCTGCGCCAGCGGGCGGTGGACGGCGGCAGCGATGGCGAGGACGAGGACGCCGGCGATCGTGGCGCCCAGCGCGGCCGGCCCGAGCATCCCCGCCGAAGCGCCGAACGTGACGACGATGAACACCACCTCGAGCCCCTCGAGGAGCACGCCCTTGAAGGCCACGGTGAAGCTGATCCAGTCCATGCCGACAGCCGGGACCGGCGGCTCGTCGCGCATTGCGGCCACCTCGCGCTCGTAGATGGCGGCCTCGTCGTGCTTGGCCTTGGCGCCCCCGGCGCGCAGCACCGCCTTGGTGAGCCACCCGAGCCCGTAGATCACGAGGAACCCGCCGACGACCAGGCGCAGCAGCCAGATCGGCACCAGCACCGCGACGGCGGTCCCGAGCGCGCCCACGAGGACGGCCAGCACGAGCACCGCCGCGCCCGTGCCGACGAGCGCCGAGCGCCAGGACCGCGTCACGCCGACTGCGAGGACGATGGTCACGGCCTCGACGAACTCGACGGCGGCGGCGAGGAAGGCGGACAGGACGGTGACGAGCGCGACAGACGACATGGTGGGCTCCGGGCGATGCGGGCCGATCGTACCGGAGCCGAGCCGCCCACCTTCGCCCATCCCGAACGTGGGGGCGATGGCCGGGAGATCTCGGGCTGTTCCAGATGGCTCCGACGCCTCGCGGGCGGCATGCCTGTGGCCCCGCCACGAGACGCAGGGGGGGCAGGACCCCAGTCGTCGGCATCCAATCCGGCGCTGCCGCCAGAGACGCCGCCTGGCTCGGGGCCGCGCGGGACCCGAGCCCCCGACGCACGCCGACCTCCCGCACGGCCCAACGGACGGGCTCGCGCGGCTTCGGCGGGACACGCACGCGGACAAGCTGCTGCGGCTGGACCCGGGTCTCGAGATCCGCCTGGTGGGTGTCCAGCGAGACCGAGACCGACCGTTGTTGAGGCCCTGTTGAGCCGAATCCGGAGGCGCGTGTC
>JAJXTS010000038.1:0-5272 GCA_021783595.1 Chloroflexota bacterium
CTACCCACCGGGCCACGTTGACGACCTCGCGCGGGCGCACTAGACTCAATCCCGACCCGAATGGTCGGAATTCCCCGGCGCGGCGGCCCTCTCGCCGCGGGCGTCCCCCTGGGGAACTCCGACCCGTCCGGGTCGCCACGGCGTCGGCTCGCCCAGCGCGGGCCGGGGCCGCCGAACGACACGCAACCGTCGACGCCGCACCCTCGGCGCCCCCACCCGAGGACCAGACCCTGACCGCCACCGCCCGCTCCAAGCACCACGGCACCGGCGCCGTCTCCTTCTCCACGAAGGGCGAGTACGGCGTCCGCCTGATGGTGCAGCTCGCCCGCCGGTACGGCGATGGTCCCGCCAGCCTGACCGAGATCGCCGCGGACGAGGACCTCCCCCGTGCGTACCTGGAACAGCTCGTCACGAGTCTCCGGGACGCGGGCTTGGTCATGGCCACGCGCGGCGCCCGAGGCGGCTACCAGCTGAAAACCCCTCCCGCCCACATCCGGATGGGCGAGATCCTCCGCGCGCTCGAGGGGCCGATCGCCCCGATGTTCTGCGCGTCGGACGATCCCGACCACGCCGCCTGCACGCGATCGGCGCGCTGCACCGTCAACCTGCTCTGGGTGAAGGTGCGGGACGCCATCGCGGACACCCTCGACTCCCTCACCCTGGCGGACCTCGTCCCGGTCCGCCATATCGTCCTGGACCCGCGCGAACCGGCCGCGTCCCCGGTCGGCCTCGCGTAGGTCGAGGGCGAGTCGCCGCATCCGCCACACCCCCCCGTGACCGCCGCGCCACCGGCGCCGACACCACCAGCAGGAGCACACTCTCGTGACCGACGCGACCGACCGCGAGCTCGTCATCCGGGACCTCCGGGTCGCCCCGGCCGCCAAGCCGGAGCGCGAGATCCTCCAGGGCATCAACCTGACGATCCGCAAGGGCGAGACCCACGCGATCATGGGCCCCAACGGCTCGGGCAAGACCACCCTGTCGTACGCGCTGATGGGCCACCCGGCGTACGTGGTCAAGGGCGGCGAGGTCATCTGGAAGGGCCGCAACCTGCTGGAGCTCTCGGCCGACAAGCGGGCGCGGCTGGGCCTGTTCCTCGCGTTCCAGTACCCCACCGCCATCCCCGGCCTGAGCGTCGCCAGCTTCGTCCGATCCGCCCTCAACGCGAAGCTCCAGGGGATCGACAAGAACCCCGACGTGGACCCCACCGACCCGACTCGCGGCGGCGTGTCCATGCTGGAGTTCCGCAAGAGGATGCGGGCGAAGATGGCGCTCCTCAAGATGGAGGACAGCTTCGCCACCCGCTACGTCAATGAGGGGTTCTCGGGCGGCGAGAAGAAACGCCTCGAGATGCTCCAGATGGCGATGCTGGAGCCGGAGTTCGCCATCCTCGACGAGACGGACTCGGGCCTCGACATCGACGCCCTGCGGATCGTGGCGGAGGGCGTGAACGCCCAGCTCAACCCGAACATGGGCGTGCTGCTGATCACGCACTACCAGCGGCTGCTCAACTACATCACGCCCGACGTGGTCCACGTGCTGGCCGCCGGTCGGATCGTCACCTCTGGCGGCAAGGACCTGGCGCTGCGGCTCGAGGAGGAGGGCTACGGCCCCATCCTGCGCGAGAACGGCCTCGAGGCCGCCGTGTCGGACGATGACCTGGCCGTTCCCCAGGCACCCGAGGCCGCCGGCGCCGGCCGGTAGGGGACGCCATGACCACCGAGACGCGCCCCGCGACGCCCGCCCTGGACCCGGTCGAGCTCCGGGCCGACTTCCCGATCCTAGACCAGGACGTGCACGGGCGCCCGCTGGTCTACCTGGACTCGGCCGCCACCTCGCAGAAGCCAACCCCGGTCATCCGGGCGATGGACGACTACTACCGGCACGACAACGCCAACGTCCACCGCGGCATCTACCAGCTCTCCGAGCGGGCGACGGCCGCGTACGAGGGCGCCCGGGTGAAGGTCGCGAGGCTGATCGGCGTGCGCGACGCGCACGAGATCGTCTGGACGCGAAACGCCACCGAGAGCCTCAACCTGATCGCCTACTCCTGGGGCCGGCACCACATCGGCCGGGGCGACGTGATCGTGCTCACCGAGATGGAGCACCACGCCAACCTCGTGCCGTGGCAGATCCTCGCCCAAGAGAAGGACGCGGACCTGGAGTTCATCCCCATCACCGACGACGGGGTCCTGCGCCAGGACGTGTTCGAGGTGCTGCTGCGCCTCAAGCCCAAGCTGGTCGCGTTCACCCACGTGTCCAACATGCTGGGCACGATCAACCCGGTCGAGGAGATGACCCGCAGGGCCCACGAGGCCGGCGCGCTGGTCGTGATCGACGGGGCGCAGGCCGTGCCCCACATGCCGGTCGACGTCAAGGCGATAGGCTGCGACTTCTACGCGTTCTCCGGCCACAAGGCGATGGGCCCCACCGGCTCCGGTGTGCTGTGGGGCAAGCGCGAGCTGCTCGAGGCGATGCCCCCGTTCCTCGGCGGCGGCGACATGATCCGCGAGGTCCACCTGCGCCGGTCCGAGTGGAACGACATCCCGTGGAAGTTCGAGGCGGGCACGCCCGACATCTCGGCGGCGATCGGGCTCGGCGCGGCGGCAGACTACCTGCGCGACTTGGGCATGGACGCCATCCGGGCCCACGAGCAGGAGCTCGTCGCGTACGCGCTGGACGTCCTCCCGCGCGAGGTGCCGGGGATCGAGCTGTACGGGCCGTCCGCGGAGCAGCGGGGCGGCGTGGTCTCGTTCAACATGCCGGGCGTCCACCCGCATGACGTGGCGCAGGTCCTGGACCGATTCGGCGTCGCCATCCGCGCCGGCCACCACTGCACCATGCCCTTGCACGAGCGGCTCGACCTGTCCGCCACCGCCCGGGCGTCGTTCGGCGTGTTCAACACGACCGCCGACATCGACGCGCTGGTGGCAGCGCTGCGCGAGGTCCAGGTGCTCTTCGCCAGCTGAGCGCCCGCGCCCCGGCGCGACGCCCCCCGCCCCCGCCCCCGCCCCCGCCCCCGCCCCCGCCCCCGCCCCCGCCCCAACGTCATTCGTCCAGCGAGTGAGCCGCACGCGGGGGCGGTCATGTCGCCCGCCTGCCGAGCCCCTCGCACGCGGGGGCGGTCACGCCGCCCGCCTCGTGGGCGACGTGCACGATGCACCTTCCCGTTCACTCGCCAGGCGAGCGCGAGCGGCGCTCGGGCAGGCGCGAGGCGAGGGAGCGGCGGTCAGGCAGGCGCCGGGCGAGCGCGAGGCGAGCAGTCGGGCGCGCGCGCAGGCGCGCGAGCAGGCGCCCGAGCAGGCGCCCGAGCAGGCGCCCGGGTGACGCCTCAGCGCCCGCTCGCTCAGCCCGCCCGAACCCCCGGCCGCGCCACGCCGCGCGAGGCGAGGTGCCCCTCGAGCAGGGCCACCAGGCGCTCGAACGCGGCGTACTTCTGCGGCGTGCCGGTCCGCGCCCGCTCCCCGAGGACGATGGGCGCGCACCGGTCCCACGCCTCGAACACCGACGAGGCCAGGAGCTCGTCCAGCAGCGCCAGGCTCGCCACGCCGCGGTGGTGCAGCACGCCCATCGTCTCGTAGAAGGTCGCCACCTGGTCGAACGCGGTCCAGTCGTCGAGCGAGGCGCCGGCGAGGAACGCCGCGTGGTCGGCGAACGGCCACGTCTGGACGCGCCAGTACGCCCGGGTCAGGGGCTCGGACAGGAGCGGCTCGTAGAGCCGCAGCACGATCTCCTCGCGTCGCTGGGCGTACTGCAGCCGGAGCTGGACGACGGCGATGACGATCCAGCCCAGGAGCGCGACGCTGCCGAGCGCCGACAGGATCGAGAGCAGGTCCACCGACGCGGCGCCCGAGCCTTCAGTCCAGCCGCACGCCTTGTCGCGCGAGCTCGGCCCGAACCTTGCCGACACCCACCTCGGCCACGCCCGCGTCCTCGCGGATGGACACCGCCGCGGCCACGCCCGCGCCCTGCCCCGACACGGTGCAGCAGGTCATGGAGCGCACGGCGGCGTGGCTGATCTTGTCCCCGCCGATGGACCGGCCGGCCACCAGCAGGTGCTCCACGCCCTTGGGCACGAGCGCGCGGTACGGCACGTGGAAGTACCGGCCGGTCGTGGGCAGGATGAGGACGCCGTAGCCGTCGATGAACTCGGGGAAGATGCCGATCGAGTCCTCGAAGCGCGCCTCGCCGCGCACGTCGTCGGCGGTCAGGTTGTAGGCGGCGTCGATCTTGCGGGTGTCGCGCAGCCCGAGCGTCATCCCGAAGTTGCGGAGCGTCGCGCGCTCGCAGCCGGGCATGAACGCGCGGAGCGCCTCGATCGCGTGCATCGCCTGCCGCCGGCCCTCGATCTCGGCCCGGCACAGCTCGTCGGCCGAGGTGCCGTCCACCTCGTCGATGTGGATCAGGTTGAGGTACGTGAGGTCGCCGCTGTCGTGCACCGCGCCGTACGTGCCGGCCAGCGTCGCCAGGCGCGACGGGATCAGGCCCGCGTCGACGGCCTTCTGGAACGGCTTGCGGAGGAACGGCGAGAACAGGTCGTCCTCCTTGCCGTCCGTGGCGATGTCCCACTCGGCATTGCCGCCCCAGGATCGGTACGTCGGCGCGTCCTCCCGGATCGCGTCCAGGAACGCGCGCTTGTCCACGCCGGCCATCGAGAACACCACCGACGCCGAGAGCATCTCCTCCCGCGGCGTCTTGCGCGTCGGGGCGCCGGCGCGATACGCCACGTCGGCGTCGCCGGTGGCGTCCACGACACGCTGGGCGAGGATCGCCTCGCGGCCCGACTTGCTCTCGGTGATGACGCCGCGCACGACGCCGCCCTCGACGATCGGCGCCACGAAGGTCCGGTGGAGCATCGGGGTGATCCCGTTCTCCTCGACCAGCCGGTCGGCGACCACCTTGAAGCGCTCGGCGTCGAAGGCCTGGCTCGTGGACTGGCTCTCGTCCGAGGTCGCGCCGGCCGCCCTCGCCCGTGCCTCGATCTCGTTGCCGATGCCGACGCTGTCCTGGGTCTGCTCGTGGCGGTACCAGGCGAAGGTCTCCACGCCCACCGCGGTGATGTTGCCGCCGAAGCAGCCGTGCCGCTCGAGCAGCGTGGTCCGGGCGCCGGCACGCGCGGCGCCGAGCGCGGCGCCGAGGCCGCCCGGCCCCGATCCCACCACCAGGACGTCGGTCTCGTGGACCACGTCGATGGCGCGCGCCGGCTCGGTGATCTGGCGCAGGCCGGGGAGGGGGGCAGCGGACATGCGGGCGACCTCGTGCGACGACGGAA
>JAJXTS010000038.1:5372-16634 GCA_021783595.1 Chloroflexota bacterium
GAAGCTGACGGCGAGCACCCGACCGGCGCCCTGCGGGTCGGCCGCGAGCCGGACGTGCTCGGGGCGGACCAGCGCCTTGACGTCGCCGCGGTCCGTCGCGCCGGGCAGCAGCGGCACCCTCCGGCCCAGCACGTGGACCTCGCCGCCGTCGGTCTTGCCCGGGATCCGGTTGGTCAGGCCCACGAACTCCGCGACGAAGGGCGTCCGGGGGCGGTCGTAGAGCTCGGCCGGCGCGGCGATCTGCTCCAGGCGCCCGGCGGACATGACGCCCACGCGGTCGCCCATCGCGAGGGCCTCCTCCTGGTCGTGGGTCACGAACAGGGTGGTGATGCCCACCATGATCTGGATCCGCCGGATCTCCTCGCGGAGCTGGCGGCGCACCTTGGCGTCCAGCGCGGAGAGCGGCTCGTCGAGCAGCAGGACGCTGGGCTCGATCGCGAGTGCCCGAGCGAGCGCCACGCGCTGCTGCTGGCCGCCCGACATCTGGTGCGGGTACTTGTTCGCCTGGTCGCCCAGGCCCACCATGTCGAGCGTCTCCTCGGCCTTGCGCTTGCGGGCGGCGCCGTCCACGCCGCGCAGACGCAGGCCGTAGGCCACGTTGTCGCGCGCGGTCATGTTGGGGAACAGGCTGTACGCCTGGAACACGATGCCCATGTTCCGCTTGTTGGCGGGCACCCGGGTGATGTCCCTGCCGCCCACCAGGATCCGGCCCTGGTCCACCTCGTCCAGGCCGCCGAGCGCCCGCAGGGCGGTGGTCTTGCCGCAGCCGGACGGGCCGAGCAGCGCGATGAGCTCGCCCGGGGCGATGTCGATGGACAGGCCCTGGAGCGCGTGCACCGGGCCGTACCAGCGGTGCATGTCCTCGAAGACGACGGCGACGCCGTGCCCGGCGGCGGCAGGGCTGGGGCTGGCGGAGGTCATCAGGCGGGCTCCTCGGCGGCTCGCTGGGCGCGGTGGTCAGCGCCGGGGGCGAAGCGGGAGATGACGAACAGCAGGGCGAACGCGAACAGCAGGGCGAGCAGGGACACCGCGACCGAGACAAACGGGTCGCGCTTGCCGAGCAGGTAGATGACCACCTGCACCGTGTTGAACGACAGCAGCGACGAGATCGTGTACTCGCCCAGGACCAGGGCGATGGCGAGGACGGAGGCGGAGAGGATGCCCCCCCGGATGTTGGGGACGATCACCTCGAAGATCGTCCGCGGCCAGCCGGCGCCCAGGCTCCGTGCCGCGTCCGACAGCGTGGCCGTGTCGATGGACCGCAGGCTGGAATCGATGGCGCGGTACGAGTAGGGCAGCACGAGGATGATGTCGATGAACGTCAGGGTCAGGGCCGACCCGCCGACGGCCCCCAGGTTCTGGCCCATCCACTGGTAGACGGGCGCGATGCCCACCACGATCACGATCGCCGGGATGGCGAGCGGCAGCAGGCACAGGAACTCCACGACCCGCCGCATGCGCGGCACCCGGACCACCGTCCAGACCATCGTGGGGACCAGCAGCAGCAGCATGCCGAACACGGTCAGGACCGCGATCTCGAGCGAGGTCATGATGCCGTCGATCAGGTTCGGGTAGGTGAAGATGTTGGCGTACGACTGGAGGCTCCGGGCGAACGTCTTGGTGGCCCTGTCGTAGTCGCCTCGGGTGGAGAACTCCAGCATCGCGAGCAGCGGCAGGATCAGGTAGCCGAGCACCAGGACCAGGACGACGACCCGGGCCGCGCGCTGGCTCAGGGGTGGCTGGAGGCCCTTGCCGGCGCCCTTGGGGCGCTTGGCGACCAGGGCCCCGCCGTGCGGTTCCGCGGCGCCGAGCTGGGCGGGCGTGAGGCTCATCGGACCCACCTCGAGGCGCGGCGCTGGATCCAGGCGTAGGCGGCCATGACCAGCGACACGATCAGGATCATGCCCAGGGCCAGCGCCTTGCCGACGTTCTCCTGGCCGAGCACGACCTCGCTCTGCATCTGGCTGGCGATCTGGAGGGTGATGATCGGAGCGCCCTGGCTGATCAGCGCGGCGGCGGTGGCGTAGGCCGAGAAGGCGTTGGTGAACAGCAGGAGCAGCGCGCCGAGGAAGCTCGGGGCCAGGATGGGCCCGCCGACGTGGCGCCAGAAGGCCCAGGATCCGCCGCCCAGGCTCGCCGACGCGTCGTACCACTCCTGCCGGAGCCCGTCGAGCGAGGGCAGGAAGACGATCAGCATCAGCGGGATCTGGAAGTACGTGTACACGACCGCCAACCCGGTGAGCGTGTACAGCCAGGACATGTCAAGGACCACGCCCAGCTGGTTCTTGAGCAGCAGCGTGACGAGGCCGTTGAACCCGAACGTGGCGAGGAACGCGAAGGCGAGCATCACGCCGCCGAACTGGGCCAGCACGCCAGAGGCGGCGACCACGAACTGGCGGAGCAGGCCGTTGGGGTTGCCGCGCACCACCGCCCAGGCGAGCAGGCCGCCGAACACGGCGCCCAGGATGGCGGTGGAGACCGCGAGCTCGATCGACTTCAGGAACGCGTCGGGGAACACGTCCGAGGAGAACACCGCCGCGATGTTGTTCCACGTGAAGTGCCCGTCGGCGGTGGTGAACGCGCCGATGGTGACGATGAGCGTCGGGAGCACGAGGAACAGACCGACGTAGAGGTGGAAGGGGAGGAGGGCGAGGTAGTTCCCCGCCCCCCTGAGACGGCCGGAGCCGGCCCCGCGCGAGACGGGACCGGCCGGCGCCGACGAGCGGGACGCGGGCACGGTGGCCGGTGTGTCGGTCATGCGTGCCCCTCCGTCCCTCGCCGCTCGATCGCTACTTGATGGTGATGAACTTCCACTGGGCGGTCAGGATGGCCTTGGCCGCGTCCGTCTGGGCCGCGGTCAGCTGGACCGGGGCCACGGTCGGCGGGTTCAGCGCCTTGAAGGCCGTCTGGTCCAAGGTGCCGGCGGCCTGCATCGCCGCGAGGCGGACCGGCAGCGCGAAGCCCTTGAGCCAGGTGTTCTGGCCGGCGTCGGAGAAGACGTACTCCTCCCAGCAGCGCGCGGCGGCCGGGTGGGCGGCGTCCTTGTTGATCGCCTCGTTGTAGAACGCCGCGACCGGCGGGGCGTCGCTCGGGATGACCGTGGCCCAGGTGACGCCCTTGGGCGCCAGGGCGGCCGTCTGGGCGGCGTTGTTGTACGTCCAGTCGATCACGATCGGGGTCTGTCCCGAGGCGATCGTGGCCGGGTTCGGGTCAACCGGCAGCAGGTTGCCGCTGGCGGCGAGGTTCTTGAAGAAGGTCACGCCGGGGGCGATGTTGTCGGCGGAGCCGCCGTTGGCCAGCGCGGCCATGACGACGCCGTCGAAGCCTGCGGCCGCCTTGAGCGGGTCGCCGTTGAGGGCAACCTTGCCCTTGTACTTCGGGTCGGCGAGGTCCGAGACCTTGGAGATCGTGCCCAGGGACGTGTCGTAGCCGATGGACATGTAGCCGGTGTAGTTGTTGATCCAGAGGCCGGTGGCCTCCTTGTTGGCGGCCGGGATGTCGTTCCAGGTCACCGGCTGGTACGGCGCGAACTGGTCGGTATTCGCGAGGGCGACCACCGAGCCGAGGTCGAAGATGTCCGGCTGGCGGCCGGTGCCGGCCAGCTGCTTGGCTGCGTTGATCTCGGTCTGGCTGTCGGCGTCGGGCTGGTCGGACTGGACCTTGATCCCGTACTTGGCCTGGAAGTCGGTGATCATCTGGCCGTAGTTCGCCCAGTCCGGCGGCGTCGCGATCAGGTTGACCTGACCCTCAACCTTACCGGCCGCGCAGACGGCGTCCACACCGCCGGCCCCGGCGGACGTGGCGGTCTTCCAGTCAACCGCGGCCGCGCTCGCCGCCGCGCTCGGGGCAGCCGAGGCCGCCGCGCTCGCCGCTGCGCTCGGGGCGGCCGAGGCCGCCGTTGTCGGCGCCGTTGTCGCGCTGCTGCCGCTGCACGCGGACACGACCACGGCTGCGGCGGCCAGGGTGGTGAACACCCGGGTCTTGAGTTCCATGCGCGTCTTCTCCTCCGTGGGCCGATCCCGTCGGCCCGTTTCGGCTGGCGCCCGGGGCCGGGCACCAACGGTGCCGGTTCCGGTGCCGGTGCCACGCGGGCGGCGCGCCTGCGCCGTCCAGCGGCCCGTGGGGTGGCAGCGGCCCGCAGGCCGTGCGCTGACTCCACGTTGCGGTTCGGATACTACGATGCCCGTTCGCGACATGCGTTGCGAGATCGGTTAACGATCGGCAAATGGGCGCGCCGATTGGCGGGTCAGCGGGCGGGGCTGCTGCGCGCGGCGGCAGGTTCGGCGGCAGGTTCGGCGCGACCCTCGCCCGACCGTCTTGCCCTCCGTTGGGCGACGCCCCCCGGGCGCGCGACACGGTGGGAGAAGCGGCCAGCTGACCGTGCGCGGACCGTCGGCGCTACACTCCCAGAGCCCATGGACGACCTGTATCGCGACTACATCCTCGAGCACTATCGGCGGCCCCACAACTTTGGGGTGCTGGAGCAGCCCTCGGCGTCTTTCGAGGGGTCCAACCCCCTGTGCGGCGACCGGATCACCATGCAGCTCCAGGTGGCGGACGGCATCGTCACTGCCGTCGGCTTCACGGGCCGGGGCTGCGCCATCAGCCAGGCGTCGGCGTCGCTGCTGACCGACGAGATCAAGGGCAAGCCCCTGGCGGAGGTGGTGTCCTTCGCCGCCACGGACCTGCTGGACCTGCTCGGCATCGAGATCAGCCCGGCCCGTCTCAAGTGCGCGATGCTCAGCTTCGACTCGCTGCAGCACCTGCTCGCGGACATCGGGGCCAAGCCGCTCGCCAAGGACGCCGGCTGACCCATCGCCCAGCAGGGAGCGCCGCCCGTGCCCGCCGTCAGCCTGCCGTCGGCGATCGCCGGGGCCATCGCCCGCCACGCGCTCGCCGAGCGCCCGAACGAGGCCTGCGGGGTGATCGTGGGGTCCGCGCCCGCCGCCGACGGCGGCACCGCCCGGCGCTACGTCGCCTGCCGGAACGCCGCCGCGTCACCGTCGCGCTACCTCGTCCACCCGGATGACCTGCTCGCGGTCCTCGCCGACCTCGACCGTGCCGGCGGGGAGCTGTGGGGCGTGGTCCACTCGCACCCGCTCACCCCCGCGGTCCCGTCGGCCGCGGACATCGCCGAGGCGACCTGGCCGAGCGCGGTGCACGTGCTGGTGTCCCCCGCGGACGCCGGCGGCCCGCCCGTCATCCGCGCCTGGCGGATCGCGGGCGGGCAGGCGTTCGAGCTTGCCCTGACCGTCGAGGCGGCCGGGGACGCCCCCGGGGCGAACGCCGGTGGCGCCTGCCGCGACACGCCCGACGGCGGGGCCGGGGCCGAGGCGCGAGCCCGACTCCGGGGTGCGCCGTGAGCCGCCCGCCCGGCGCCGCTGCCGGCCCCCGGTTCGACCCGCGGGTCGGGTGGGTGGCCCTCGGGCTGCTCGCCCTCGCCGGCGGCACGCTGGCCGGGTGGAACGGCCAGACGGTCGAGACCCTCGCGACGCCCCCGGCGCTGGTCCGCTCGGCGCTCGTGGCCGCGGCGGTCCTCGTCGCCCTGCGGCTGCTGGCCGAGGCGATCGCGCGGATCGAGGCGGGCCGGGCCGCGGCCCCGGGCGCGGCGGACGCCCGCGACCTCGCGAGCCTGATCCGCGGCGTGCGCTTCGTGTTCCTCGCCGTGGCTGCGCTCGCGGCGGCGGCGGGCTGGCTGCTGGGCAGCGCGGTGCCCCTGGTCGCGGCGCTGCTCATCGCCGGGGTGGACGTGGCGGAGACGGGCTTCCTGATGCTGGTGGTGTCGGTCCGGGGCGGCGCGTCCGAGTAGCGTCCACCGCGGGCACCGCGGGCCGGCGACCCCTGGGCGGGCTACTCGGCCCGGCGCCCGCGGACGATCAGCACCGAGCTGTGGGCGTGCAGGAGCACGTTGCGCGCCACGCTGCCGAGGATCAGCCGCGCGAGCCCGGTCCGGCCGCGCGTGCCCAGGACGAGCGTGCCCACCCCGTGCGCCTCGGCGTACCGGACGATCTCGGTGGCGGCGTCTCCCTCCAGGGCGACGGCGTCCGTCTCGAGGCCGGCGGCCGCGATCCGCCCGGCTGCGGACTGGCCCTCCGTCGCCACCTGCTCGCGCGCCTCGTCGGCGGAGCGCGTGTACGACTCGAGCACCTGGTCGTACAGGCCCGGCGTGAAGCCCGCCGCGACCGGCACACCGACCTCGGCGACGGTGACGACCGTCACGTGGGCGCCGCCGAACATCGGCCAGCCGGTCAGCACCGCCTCGGCGGCGCGCGCGGGCGCCGACCCGTCGTCGGCGAAGGCCACCGATCCGAGTTCCTCGTGCCGAGCGACGAGGACAGGGCACGGCGCGTGGTCCACGACCTCGGCCGCGGTGCTGCCCAGGACCATCGTGGCGATGGTGCCGTGGCCGCGGCTGCCGACCACCACGAGGTCCGCGTTCAGGCCCACGGCCTCGTCCACGATCGCGGATGCCGGACGGCCGCGCACGAGGAAGCCGTCCACGGTCAGCCCGTCGCGCCGGAGCTCCGACTCGGCCCGGCCGATCGCCTCGCGGAGGCGGCTGGCGTCGCGCTCCTCCTCCGATTCCATGTTCACGCTCGCGTCGCCGGCGGCGGCGTACGACAGGGCCAGGGCATCCGCGAACGGCTGGAGGACGGCAACCGCGCGCACCGATGAGCCGGGCGGGAGCGCGAGGCTGGCGACGAGTCGGGTGGCCCGGTCACTGCAGACAGAGCCGTCAACGGCGAGCAGGATGCGCATCGGTGACCTCCGAACTGCCCGCATCGTCCACCGGGCCGCGGGAGCGAGGACCGGCCGAACGTCCCGAAAGGCGGGGCCCTTCTCCGACGGCCTTCGGGTCGCGCGGGACCCGGGCCCGGAGCCTACCGCTCGTCGCCGTGCCGCGCGCTCGCGAGACCCCCCACCCGCTCCACCAGGCGCTCGAGGAAGGCGTCCGCCGAGCCGTCCACCGCGACGTCCGCGTTCGGGCGCCGTCCCGTGGTGTGCCGCCAGTCGGCGATGGTCTGGCCGTCACCGGGCCCGCCGCTCGCGTCCACGTCCACGGACGCGGGCTCGGTTCGGATCAGCGACTCATCGCAGGCCGCCGCGACCACGAACGGGTCGTGGACGAACGCCCCGTAGAAACCGTCGTACCGCTCGTGGAACTCGAAGTAGTAGCGCAGGGCGTCTCCGATGAGCCGTCCGACCGGCGAGTCGCCCCCGCGGCGCAGGAGCGCCTTGAGGTGGCTCGGCAGGAGCCGCGCCCGCTCGGTGGCGTCGAGGCCCACCAGCAGGGCCCGGGGGGTCCTCTCGTCCGCGTCCACGGCCGCCTGCCAGGCGCCGAGGGCGATGCGGGCCGCCTCCGGGTCGCAGTGGACGTTCCACTCGCTCACGGGCGTCGTGTTGCCCGGCACGCGGAAGGCGCCCGCCATCGCCACCCAGCGCTTGAGGAGGCGCGGCAGCTCCGGCTCCGCCAGGACCGCGATCGCGAGGTTGGTGAGCGGCCCCAGGGTGATCAGCGTCAGCTCGCCCGGCAGGCTCCGCGCGGCCTCGATGATGACGTCGGGGCCGAAACTGGGCGACAGCCGCATCGTCGGCGCGGGCGGGTCCGCGTAGCCGAGGCCGCGCGGCCCGTGGGTCTCGGGCGAGATCTCGAGCGGGCGCAGCAGGGGCGCTGCCCGGCCGGCGGCCACCGTCACGTCCGTCCGGCCCGCCAGCTCGAGCACGGTCCGGGTGTTGCGCTCGGTGTCCTCGAGCGCGACGTTGCCGTGGACTGCGGTCACGGCCATCAGCTCCGACGCCGGGCTGGCGAGCGCGTAGAGGATCGCGAGGGCGTCGTCGATCCCGGTGTCCACGTCGAGAAGCAGCGGGACGACGCCGGCAAGGCTCATGCGGTCTCCCCGAGCGAGGCCATCACGGCTCGGCTCGCGAGGCCCAGCGGCAGCGCGCCCGACGAGGTGATGGTGTCGTGGAAGCCGCGCAGGACGTCCACCGGGACGTCGGCGGGCGCGGAGTCGCCGTGGCCGCGCGCGGCCAGGTAGCGGTCCCGCAGCCCGAGGATCTCCAGGCAGCCGGTCAGGTACGAGGACGCCTGCGTCGGCCACGAGCAGTAGCGGCCCACCTCGGCCTTGGCCACGGGCTCGGGGAGCGCGGCGCGCTCCATCATGAACGCGACCGCCTCCTCGAGGCTCATCTCGCCCAGGTGGAGCGAGGTGTCCACCACGATCCTGGCCGCGCGGAACAGCGTGGAGTTGAGGTGCTGGAGGACGTGGAGCGGGGTCTCGAAGAAGCCTCGCTCGCGCATGACGCGCTCCGCGTACAGCGCCCAGCCCTCGCTGAAGTAGGGAGTTGAGTACACGCGGCGGATGGCCGAGGGGTTCCGCTTGCGCATCACCAGGTGCCAGTGGTGGCCGGGATACGCCTCGTGGACGGCCGTGGTGGGGATGCCGCCGAAGGAGTTGTTCGACAGGCGGGCCTGCACCTCCTCCTCGGACGCGCCGTCGGGCGCGTACGGGACGAAGAAGTGGCCGAGCTGCCGGTCGCTGAACGCGGGCGGCGCGATGTACGACGCCACGCCGAGGACGGGGCGCTGGAACACGGGTGACGGCACGACGGCGCAGCTCTCGCCCTCGGGCAGCGTGACGAGGCCCGTGGCGGCGAGGAAGTCGCGCGCTTTCGCGGTCCACTCGGCGTAGGCCTCGAGCATCGCGGGCTCGGTGGGCGGGTGGTTGGCGTCGTCCTCGCGCAGGACCCCGGCGTAGTCGGCGTTGCCGACGGCATCGCGCGAGAGCGCGCACATCTCGGCGTCCAGGCGCTCGAGCTCCGCCTGGCCCCGCTCGCGGAGGGACCGGGCGTCGTCGGCGAGGACCTCGCGCTCGCGGAGGATCCGCGTGTAGCGCTCCTCGCCCAGCGCCCAGCTGCCGTGGGCCCGGGGGAGCATCGCCTCCAGATGGGCCACGTAGCGGTCGAGGTGCGGCGCGGCCCGCTCGCTGGCCGCCCGGAGGCGCTCCTGCTGGTCGGGGTCCTCCACGTCGCGCCAGACGAGGTCGCGGATGTAGCGGGTGACGCCCCGGGCCGCGCCGAGGCCGCGCTCCACCATCAGCGGGTGGGCGAGCGCCGGGTCCAGGTTGGCGATGCCGGCGTCCACCACGCGCCCGGCCTGCTCGAGGCGGGCCACCGCCGCGTCCACGAGGTCCGGCTCGGGCCGGAGGCGGTGGAGGAAGAGCGTGAACAGGCCGCTGCTGATGGGGCCCGAGTAGGTCACCGGGTCGCGGCGCCACTGGGCGAACGGGGCCATGATCAGCCGCCCGCGCAGCACCGATCGGGCGAGGTCGCGGTCGATCGCCTCGTCGGCGGTCAGGTCCGCGTCCGGGATCGCGTCGAGGCGGGCGAGGCTCGCGGTCGCGGCGGCATCACGGGCCTCGAGGGCCTCGGCCGACATGTCGTCGAGCCGCTCGTCGAACTCCGTGCGGCCGGCCTGGGATGCCGTCACCGGGGCGGCCGCGAAGTCCGAGGCGAGGAGGTCGGCGAGGGCGGCGGCGAGGTCGGTCATCGGGTCTCCGAGTACGAGGAGGGACGCCTCGCAAGAGGGTACGCCAGCGCGGTCCGGACGACGGCCGGGTCAGGGGGCCCTGCGGTCCACCATGCGGCAGCGATCCCGCACCGGGCAGATGTCGTGGGCCGGGCTCTGGGCGTGGCAGATCGCCCGGCCGTGGTGGATCAGCAGGACGTGCGCCGCGTACATCCGCTCTGGCGGCACGAGGGCCAGGTACAGGTCGTGGGCCTGGTCCGCGGTGGCCTTGTCCGGGATGAGCCCGATCCGCTTGGACACGCGCTCCACATGGCGGTCCACGGCCATCACCGGCATGCCGAAGCAGAACGCGAGCACGATCGACGCGGTCTTCTTGCCGATGCCGTCGATGGCGGTGAGCCAGGCGCGGGCCTCGAGGGCGGGCAGGTCCGCGAGGAACTCGAGGTCGTACGCGCCGCGCTCCTCGCGGATCCGCTGCAGCGTCGCCTGGATGCGCGGTGCCTTCTGCGGGGCGAGACCGCCCGGGCGGATGACGTCGATCAGCTCGGGGAGCGGCGCGTGCTCCACGAGCGTCCAGTCGGGCGGGGCCGCGGTGGCGAGTCCGGCACCGCCCCAGCCGATGCCGGGGGTGTGCGCCTCCGGGGCGCGGTCCGACGGGTACCTGGCCCGCAGCGCCTCGAACGCCTTCTCCGCGTTGGTGTCGGCGGTGTTCTGGGTCAGGATCGTGAGGACCAGCTCGCTGACGGGGTCCAGGCGCCGCTCCCAGTGCTGCTCGCCGTAGCGCGCGGCCAGCCCGTCCAGCACGTACGGCACCAGCCCCGGGCGGTAGCGGCGCAGGTGCGCGGCCCACTGCCTCGCGGGGTCGGCGACGCGGCGGGGGCGCTTGGCGGGCAGCTTCGCGGCCCTGATCGGGGCGGGCTTGGAAGGGGTCACCAGGTGGTCTCCACGGCGGGGGTGACAGGCTACCGCAGCGCGGCCCGGGCGAGGCGCTCCCCGGCCGCGATGAGCGGCGCCGCGCCGGCGGCGATTGCCGCCGCGACCGTGAGCGGCGGGTCCGAGGCGGCCACGGCCCGGGCGCCAGCCGCGGCGAGGGCCTCGATCCCCTCCGGGGTCACGCTGCCGCCCACCGCCACGCAGGGCACCCCTGCCGCCTGCGCCCGCCGCGCCACGCCGAGGGCCGTCTTGCCGAAGGCGGTCTGGGCGTCCACGCGACCCTCCCCGGTGAGCACGAGGTCGGCGCCGGCCAGCGCGGCGTCGAACCCGGCCGCCTCCATGACCAAGTCGATGCCGGGGCGAAACTCCAGCGACGCGAAACGGTCCGCGAGGCACAGCAGGCCGAACCCGAGACCGCCGGCCGCCCCGGCGCCGGGCGTCGCCCGCTCGTGGCGCCCGGTGGCCGCCTCGAGCACGTCGGCCCAGCCTGCCAGGCGCGCGTCCAGGGCGAGCACGTCGGCGGGCGAGGCGCCCTTCTGGGGGCCGTAGACGGCCGCGGCGCCGCTCGGGCCGAGCAGCGGGTTGCTGACGTCGGAGGCCACGCGCAGGCGCACCGAGGCCAGCCGCGGGTCCAGGCCCGCCAGGTCGGCCGACGCCAGACCGTCGTCCACGCGGGCGCCGAGCGCGGCGAGCATCCCCGCCGCCCCATCGGTGGTGGCGCTGCCGCCGATGCCGAGGACGATGTCGTCGATGCCCGCGTCGAGGACCGCGCGCAGCAGGTCGCCCGTGCCCGCGGTGGT
>JAJXTS010000039.1 GCA_021783595.1 Chloroflexota bacterium
TCGAGGTGCTGGTCGGCGACCCGGGGCGCGCGTACCTGCCCCGGCATGGGCTCACCGAGCTGGCCGCCTACGAGGTCCGGACGACGACCGAGCTGGAGGACAGCGCCCAGAAGACCGCGCGCGTGTTCGAGCTGGCGTGGGCGCCGCGCGCGGCTCCGACCGCTAGGGCGTGACGACCAGCGTCCCGCTGGCAGCCCCGACGCCGTCGGGCGCGCCCAGCATCGTCGTGTAGGTGCCCGGCTGCGAGATCGACACCCGGAGGCGCGCCGTCTGGCCGGGCCGGGCCAGCAGCTCCACGTTCGCGAGGCCCTGAGCCATCCACGCCTCGACCGCGCCGCTGGCGTTCGGCAGCTCGAGCACCGTGAGCTGGCCCGCCTTCACGGTCATCGCGCTGGCCACCGGCACCGTCGGCAGCGAGGCGTCGAGCGCCCCGTCGGCCGCCAGCACGCCGCCCGCCACCGCCAGGCCGATCACGCCGATCACCAGCAGGTAGGCGCCGTCGCGCACCAGGCCCAGCGTCCCGGCCCGCATCGGCGTCACGCGGCCCGGGCGGACGTCCACGCGCCGCAGCCGGAGCGAGTTCGTGACCACGCTCACCGACGAGAGGGCCATCGCGCCCGCCGCGAGCGCCGGGTTGATCGTCACGCCGAACGCCGGGAACAGCGCGCCCATCGCGATCGGGATCAGCAGCACGTTGTAGGCGAACGCCCAGAACAGGTTCTGGCGGATGACCCGCAGCGTCCAGCGCGACAGCGCGATCGCCGAGCCCACGAGGCGCGGGTCGCCGCCGACGAGCGTCACGTCGGACGCCTCGATGGCCACGTCCGCCCCGGTGCCGATCGCCACGCCCAGGTTCGCCCGGGCGAGCGCCGGCGCGTCGTTGATGCCGTCGCCGACCATGGCCACCTTGTGGCCCTCGGCCTGCAGCCGCTCGATCACCGCGTCCTTGTCGCCGGGGAGAACCTCGGCGACCACGCGGTCCGCTGGGATGCCCACCTCGCGCGCCACCGCCTCGGCCGTCACGCGCGCGTCGCCGGTGAGGAGCCACACGTCGAGCCCACTGGCGCGCAGGGAGCGAACCGCCTCGGCCGACTCGGCCTTCACCGGGTCCGCGATCGCGATGACGCCCGCCGCCGCCCCGTCCACGGCGACGAACACCACCGTCGCCCCGTTCGCCTGCTGGTCGGCCGCGGCCCCGTCGAGCGCCGCGACGTCCACGCCCCGCTCCCGCAACAGGCGCGCGGAGCCCACGAGCACCTGCGCGCCGTCGAGCTCCCCGCCGACCCCGCGGCCGACGATCGCCTCGAAGCCCGACGCCTTGCCGAAGCCGAGCTCGGTCTCGCGTGCCCTGCGCACGATCGCCTCGCCCAGCGGGTGCTCGGAGCCCTGCTCGAGCGACGCCGCGAGATCCAGGACGCGCGCTAGGTCGAAGCCCGGGGCGGCGACCACCGCGGTGACCGCGGGCTTGCCGAGCGTGAGGGTGCCGGTCTTGTCCATGACGACCGTGTCGATGCCGCCGGCCGCCTCGAGCGCCTCGCCACCCCGCACGAGGATGCCGGCCTCGGCACCCTTGCCCGTGCCCACCATGATCGCCGTGGGCGTGGCGAGGCCCATGGCGCACGGGCAGGCGACGATGACGACGCCGATGAACGCGGTCAGCGCGAGCGTGAACCGCGGCTCCGGCCCGAAGGCCATCCAGATGGCGAACGTGGCCGCGGCGATCGTCAGGACCGCCGGCACGAACACCGCGCTGATCCGGTCCGCCAGCCGCTGGATGGGGGCCTTGCTGCCCTGCGCCCGCTGCACCAGGTCCACGATCCGGGCGAGCGCGGTGTCCCGGCCCACGCGCGTGGCGCGCATCACGAACGAGCCCGTGGTGTTCAGCGTGGCGCCGATGACCTCGTCGCCGGGGTTCTTGGTCACGGGGATCGGCTCCCCGGTGAGCATGGACTCGTCCACGGCGGACGAGCCCTCGGCCACCACGCCGTCCACCGGCACCTTGTCGCCGGGCCGGACGCGGAGCAGGTCGCCCGCCACCACCACGGCGAGGTCCACGTCCTCCTCGACACCGTTGCGGACACGGCGGGCGGTGGTGGCCTGCAGGCCGACGAGCCGGCGGATGGCGCCGGTCGTCCGGCCCTTCGCCCGCCCCTCGAGGTACTTCCCGAGCAGGATCAGCCCGATGATGATCGTGGCCGAGTCGAAGTACGTCTCGGGCATGATCCCGGCATTGCGGACGGCGGCGGGCCACAGCGTGACGAACGCGGAGTACGCCCAGGCGACCGCGGTGCCAACCGCGACCAGCGTGTCCATCGTGGCCCCGCCGTGACGGCCGGCCTTCCAGGCGGCGCGGTAGAAGCGGCTGCCCGCCCACGCGACGATGAACGTGGCCGGCAGCAGGATCGCCTTGTTGATGTCCTCCATGGACACCAGCGTCTGCGGCCAGAACATCAGCACCATGAACACCGCCGAGGCGGCGATGGCCGTGGCCGACATGCGGAGCGTCTCGCGCAGGGCGCGGTCCCGCTCGGCGTCCTCGGCCGTCAGCTCCGCATCGAGCGACACGCTGGCGGCGCCGGCGGCGGCGGGCGCCTCCGGCCGCACGTCGTAGCCGGCGGCCTCGACGGCCTTGACCAGCTCGTCGCGGCCGACGAGCGACGGGTCCACGAGGATCGTCGCCTTCTCGGTGGCCAGGTTGACCGCGGCCGTGGACACGCCCGGCGTCTTGTTGAGGAACCGCTCGATGCGGTTGACGCACGAGGCGCAGGTCATGCCCTCGATGGGCAGGATGATCTCGATGGGCTGGACGCTGTTGGGGGCGGGCGGTGATGACGTCATACTGATGGGGAGTATACGACGACCCGTCGCCGGCCCCTGGCGGGCCGGAGGTCACCAACTGCGGCGAGTCCGACCCGGGCCGCGCCCGGTCACGCGCCGCCGGGCTCCCCCACCTGCCAGCCCAGCCACGTGTCGGGGTCGATCCGCGGCCGCGCCACCCACGCCTCGCCGCCGCGGACCGCGATCTCGGGCGGCATGGGGTGCGAGAGGAACAGCGGCATCGATTCGGTCGCGCCGTAGGCGCCCACATCGAGCACGGCGACCAGGTCGCCCGGGTCCGGCAGCGCCATGGCGGCCGACTGCGCGAACACGTCCAGGCCCGAGCACAGCGGCCCGGCAACGGTCACCGGGATCCGGCTGGGGCTCGCTCCCGACCCGGCGGCCGATCCGGTCAGCACGCGCACCCGATGCTCCTGCCCCACCAGGGCGGGCCGCAGCACGTGGTGGATCCCGCCGTCCACGATCACCACCTGGTGGCCGCCCACCTGCTTGCGCTCGAGCACGCGCGTGAGGTACGCGCCGGCCGGGCCGACGATGAACCGGCCGGGCTCGAGGAGGAGCCGCGTCTGGCGCGTCGCCGGGTCCCCGTCGAGTCGGGCCGTCAGCGCCGCCAGCCTGGCGCCCAGCGCCGCCACGTCGAGCTCGGCCTCGTGCGCCTCGTACGGGATGCCGAGCCCGCCGCCCGCATCGACCAGCCGCAGCTCGAACCCGGCGGCGGCAGCCAGCGCCCGCGCCGTGTCCACGGCCGACTCGACGTGGCCCGCCAGCGCGGCAGCATCGGTAACGTTGGACGCGCCGAAGGCGTGCAGTCCGATGGGCTCGAGCCAGGGCGAGGCCACCGCCTCGGCCGCGGCGATCCGCAGGTCGGCCGTGCCCATGCCGAACTTGCCGGCGCCGTCGTCGCCCACGAGGCGCACCCGCTCCAGGCGCGCCGCCTCGGTGACCGCCGACCGCAGCAGCACCCGCTGCGGCCGACCCGCCGCCTCCGCGATCCGCGCGAGCCGCCGCAGCTCGCCCACGGACTCGACCGTGACGACGCGCAGGCCCGCGTCCACCGCCGCCGCCAGCTCCTCGTCGCGCTTGCCGGGGCCGGTCATCACGACCTGGCTCGGGTCGAAGCCCGCGCGGAGGACGTGCCGCAGCTCCCCGCCGGACGCCACGTCAGCACCCAGGCCCATCCCCGCCAGGTGGCGGAGCACCGCGAGGTTCGGGTTCGCCTTGACCGCATAGGCGAGGTCGAAGCGGGGAGGAAGGGCAGCCCGCAGCGCTGCCGCCTGCCGGCCGACGACATCGAGGTCGTACACGTAGGCGGGCGTGCCGAAGCGGGCCGCGAGGTCGGAAGGCGCCAGCCCGGCCAGCCGGCCGTTCCGCCACACCTCGTTGCGGGCCGGCGGTCGGCCGCGACGCGCGACGGGCGCGGTCTGGCGCGCGGGCGGGGGCCCCGGTGCGCGGACCATGCTCATCGCAGTGCGTCCTCCAGTGCGACCCGGGCGTCGGTCCCGGCGTCGCGGTCCTTCACCAGCAGCGCGACCGACATCGCGAGCCCGTGCTCGGCGGCGAACTCGCCGCCCGCCGCCCGCGTCCCCGGCACCACCACGGCGCCCGGCGGCACGGCCAGCGGCGCGTCCGGCGTGCCCGTGAGCACCCGGCCGCGGACCAGATCGTAGAGCCGAGAGGTCCCGGTCAGCACGACACCCGCGCCGAGCACGGCCCCGGCACCGATCAGCACGCCCTCGAGCAGCGAGCAGCCGGCCCCGACGAACGCTCCGTCCTCGACGATCACCGGGCGCGCGCCCGCCGGCTCCAGGACGCCGCCGATCGTGACCCCGGCCGAGAGGTGCACCCGCACGCCGATCTGCGCGCAGGAGCCCACCAGCACGTGCGAGTCCACCATCGTGTCCTCGCCGATCCACGCGCCCACGTTGACGAACGACGGCGGCATGACCACCACGCCCGGCCCGAGGTAGACACCCGCCCGCACCGACGTGCCGCCCGGCACCACGCGCCACGGACGACCCGCGCGGGCGGCGGCATCGGCCTCCGGCCCGTCGAGCAGGTCCTTCACCGGCAGGCCCGCCCGGTCTGCGAACCGCAGCGCGCCGCCGAGGTCCCAGGTGGCGAGCGTCCGGTCCCGGAAGCAGCCGAGGATCGCCGCCTTGACCTCGGGGTCCGCTCGCCAGCCGCCCGGCGCGGACGCATCCGGCACCGCGGCCCGGCGGCGGCCCGCGTCCAGGTCCGCGAGGATCGAGGCCGGCTCGGCCGGATCGGTCATCGGCAGCGCGCCGGACGTTCCGGTCGGGGAGGAGGTGGTCGTCGAGGTGTCGCCGGTCACGCGGCGACCTCGACCGCGGCCGTCGCACCGGCCTCGGCCATGCGCCCGCCGCCGTCAACGAGGCCGAGCGTGCGCAGGAGGGTCGTCATGCGCTCGCGCGGCGCGGTGTCCATCGGCAGGAGCGGCTGGCGGGTCGCGTCCGTGTCGAGCAGGCCCATCGCGAGCATCGCGGCCTTCGCCGGCACCGGGTTCGGGGCGCCCTGGAAGTTCGCGCGCATGAGCGGCAGCCAGCGGTCGTGGATCCGGCGGGCCTCGGCCCAGTCGCCCGCGTGCCACGCGTGGACGAGGGCGCTCATCTCGCCCGGGATCTGGTTGGACGCCACCGAGATGACCCCGTCGCCCCCCATCGCCAGGATCGCGAGCGTCGCGGCGTCGTCGCCGGAGAGGACTGCCACGTCGCGCGGGCGGTCGCGGCAGATGACGGCGAGCTGCTCGATGTTGCCGCTGGCCTCCTTGACGGCCACCACGCGCGGGTGCTCGGCGAGCCGGAGGAACGTGTCCGCCTCCACGTTGGCGCCGGTGCGGCCGGGCACGTTGTACACGACGATCGGGAGGCCCCCCTCGTCGGCGATGGCGCGGAAGTGCGCCTCGAGCATCCGCTGGTCGGGTTTGTTGTAGTAGGGCGTGACGACGAGCGCGGCGTCCGCGCCCAGGGCGGCGGCCCGACGCGTGGCCTCGATGGAGGAGCGGGTGTCGTTGGAGCCGGTGCCCGCGATGACCGGGATGCGGCTCCGCGAGGGCCGCTCGGCCACGGTCTCGACGGCGATCGCGATGCAGCGGTCGCGCTCGGCGGCAGACAGCGTGGGCGACTCGCCGGTGGTGCCGACCGGGACGAGGCCGTCGATTCCGGCCATCACCTGCCAGGCGACGAGCCGGCGGTAGGCGCTCTCGTCGAAGGTGCCGTCCTCGGTGAACGGCGTGACGAGCGCGGTGAAGGCGCCGCGGAGGCGGGGGGTGGCGTGGTGGGCGGAGCGGGAGATGCGGGCCATGTCGGTCTCCAGGGTGGTTCGGGCGGGTGGTCGAGGTCAGGCGGGGATGGCGAGCGGCGCCGCGAGGAGGTCGTCCACGACGGCATCGAACGGGTGGACGCCAGGGGCGCGGCGCTCGGCGACGAGCCAGCGGGCGGCGGCGAGGGCGCCGTCGGCGTAGGCGGTCCGATCACGGGCGGTGAGCCGGAGCTCCACGGACTCGCCGATGCCGTCGAAGGTCACCAGATGCGAGCCCGGGTTTGCGCCGGCGCGGATGCCGAACACCTCGAGCGCGGGCCGGGTGTCCGCGGGATCGCCCGCCTCGTCGGGGCCGGCCCAGCGCGCGTCCGCCGCCACGATCCTGCGGGCGATGGCGCGCGCGGTCCCCGACGGGCGGTCCGCCTTGCCCCGGCGGTGCCACTCCACGACGGACGGCTCAAAGGCGCCCGCACGCCCGTACCAGGCGGCGGCCCGCTCCACGAGTCGCAGGAAGAGGGCCGCGCCCAGCGAGAGGTTCGTGGCGACCACCGCCGCGGCATCGTGCTCGAGGAGCATCGTCCGGACGCGCGGGAGGTCGGCCTCCCAGCCGGTGGCGGCGAGGATGAGCGATCGGTTGCCGCCCTCGAGGGCGTGCGCCGCGTTCCCCGCGACCGCCGATCCGGGCGAGGCGTCCACCACGACGTCGGCCCGGGGCGCAACGGGCCGCGTGCCGTCGGCGGCCGGGCGGCCGATCGAGGTCACGGCCCAGCCCGCCGCGGTCGCCGCGCCGGCGATCGCCCCGCCGAGCCGTCCCGGTCCGTAGAGGAGGAGGTGCATGTCCGGACTGTCCTTTCCGTGGGTTCGCCCGCGGTGCCGGAGGTCCGAAGAATCACAAAGGCCGCGATCACCGTCTCGGTGTTCGCGGCCCCTTCGTCGCCTCCGGTCCCGGAGGCTCGAGGTTTGTCGCTTGCGCGCCTTCAGAGCCCCAGGGCCCGAGTCTTCCGACTGGGCCGCCAAGGCTTGCGCTTGGAATCGAAGGCGGCGGTGAGGTGCGTCATTGCTGGCGCATCATGCCAGCACTCATACGGGGATGCAACACTTCCAGACGTGAATATGTTCTATGCAGCCTGCGTAACGGCCACGGCCCCGAGCCAATTCGGGCCGGTCCGTCTGGCGGCGACCGCGATCGGCGTGGCCGCGCTGGAGCTGCTCGCCACGCCCGAGGGGTTCGCGGCGGGGCTGGCGAGGCGGGGTCTGGTGGTGTCGGCCGCGAGCGCTGGGCCGGGCGCCGTGGCGCTCGCGCGCGAGGCCGCGGCGGCGGCAGCGGCGATGCTCGACGGCGAGGCGGTCGCCGCCGAGGCGATCCCCGTGGACCTCGGCGACCGCCCCGCCTGGGACCGGCTGATCCTGGGCGTGGTACGCACGATCCCGCGCGGCACCACGCTGAGCTACGGCGAGGTGGCCCGTCGCGCAGGCCGACCGGGCGCGGCGCAGGCCACGGGCGGCGCGGTGGGCCGCAATCCCGTCGGCCTGCTGATCCCGTGCCACCGCGTGGTCGCCGCCGACGGCTCGCTCGGCGGGTACGGCGCGGCGGCGTGGGGCGGGGTCGAGGCGGCGCTGGAACTCAAGGCGGCGCTGCTGGCGCTCGAGGGCGTCGGCATCGCGGCGCATGGCCACCCCAGCCGAAGCTGAAACCGGCCCCGCGAGCGGGGGCGGCCTGCGGTGGAGCGACTACTCTCGGTGCCCCGGTGGCCGGCCCGCCGGGGAACTGGCGTGTCGCCCGCGGCTCGTCCGCCAGCAGGGCGCCACGGCGTCCCCTCGGGGTCCGGCCGGCCGCGCACTCGCCGACAGTCGCGGCCGCGGTTTCGGAGCGCCCGTCCGGGGCGCGCGCCCGCGAGGGTCTCGGCGACGGCGGTCTTCCGCCGGCGCGACTTCAGCCTGATGTGGCTGGCGCAACTCGTGAGCACGGCCGGGTCCGCATTCACCGACCTCGCGGCGAGCATCTACGTCTACAGCAAGACGGGCTCCGCACCGTAGGTCGGGCTGCCTCGCATGGCGACCGTCGTGCCGGGCCTCGTCGTCGGCCTCGTCGCCGGCGCGTTCGTGGTCCGCTGGAACCGGCGCGCGGTCATGGTCGCGTCCAACCT
This sequence comes from Chloroflexota bacterium, assembly GCA_021783595.1. Lineage (GTDB taxonomy): Bacteria > Chloroflexota > Limnocylindria > Limnocylindrales > CSP1-4 > CAIXZV01. The sequence goes on from JAJXTS010000039.1 coordinate 8,265, forward strand.
CGGCCAGGCGGTCGTGGGGGTCTCGATCCCGTTCCTGCTGGGCATCGACACCTGGCTGCTGTTCGCGGCCATCCTGGCGAACGCCGGGATCAAGATGTTCTTCGACCCCGCCTACGAGGCGCTGATCCCCGAGCTGGCCAGCGACGAGGAGCTGACGGCCGCCAACGCCGGGGTGATCGGCGCCAGCTAGCCCCGCGGCACGGGGCGCATCGGGTAGACGCCCATGACGATCGGCGCGCCCGGATCGAGGCCCAGCTCGTAGCCGACGTCGCCGCCGACGATGAGCTCGCCGAGGAGGCGGCCCTCGGGTTCCGGCAGGCCGACGAAGATCGTGCCGCTGGCGGTGCGGACGGGCGTGACGTCGTCATCCTCGCCGCTGATGCCGAAGCGGCGGCGGAGCTCGTGCATGGGGATCCAGGGACGGCTCTTGATGAATCGCCGGAGCTGGGCCTGCGTGCAGATGGATCGCGGCGCCTGGGCGTCCGCGACCCCACCGCCGGGAGCCAAGGGCTCTCGACCCCCGGGGATCGGCGTCTCGGGGGTCTCGCCGCCGCGCGACGGCGCGACCGGGCGATCCATCGGCGGTGCCGCGCGCCCTGCTGGGGGCACGGCGAGCGCGGCCGCGGGCGCCACGGCTGCGTGCGAGTCCGAGCCCGCTTGGCCCGTGCCGACGAGCTCGCGGTCCGGCGCGCCCCCGGTCTCGAGAGCGATCGCCAGGGAGGCCGAGACGCCGTCCGGCTCGAGCGCGTCGGGCGCGTCGGGCGCGTTCTGCTGCGGTCGTCGGCCGTGCCGACTGCGCCGGCTCACCGGCGCGGTGACCGCGGGAGCTTCGCCAGCGCGGAGGGGGTCGTCATCGTGGGCTCGTGTGGGGCGGTGGTGGGGAGCGACCAGTCGCCCGATGATAACCCCTGGCCGGGCGCGGACGCGGCCTGGCGACCGGCCGGGCGCGCCTCCGCGAGGACGCGGGCAGGAACGGGCCGGGCCCCGGGGGGCGGCAGCGGGAGGTCAGCCGCGGACCACCCACAGGTCGCGCGGCAGCTCGTTGAGCAAGATCGGCCCGTCCTCGCCACACACGACGATGTCCTCGATCCGCGCCCCGAACCGCCCCTCGAGGTAGATGCCGGGCTCCACGCTGAACGCGTCGGCAACGGCGAGCGGCTCCGCGTTCCCGGCCACGAGGTACGGGTCCTCGTGCGTCTCGAGCCCGATGCCGTGGCCGGTGCGGTGGATGAAGCTCGGGCCGTACCCGGCGGCGGTGATGGCGGCGCGGGCCACCGCGTCCACGGCCTCGGCTGCGATCCCGGGGCGGACCGCCGCAACCGCCGCCGCCTGGGCGTCGCGGAGAACGGCGTACAGGCGCACGAACTCCGGGTGCGGCCCGAGGGCAGGCTCGCCACCGTCCACCCACACCGTGCGGGTGATGTCCGAGCCGTAGCCGCCCAGCATCCCGCCGATGTCGATCACGATCGGCTCGCCGGCCCGGATCACGCGATCGCTCGCGTCGTGGTGGGGCGACGCGGAGTTGGGCCCGGACCCCACGATCCAGAACTCGGCCTGGTCGTGGCCTTCGGCCACGAGGCGCTCGCGCACCTCGGCCGCCACGTCCGCCTCGGTGCGGCCGATGAGCCTGCCGCCGGCCACGTGCGCCACGACGCGGTCGGCGGCCCGGGCGGCCTCGCGGAGCAGGGCGACCTCGTCGTCGTCCTTGCGCCTGCGCTGCCGCCGAAGCACCACCGACGCCAGGCTGAACCGCGCCCCGGGCAGCGAGCGCTGCAGCCCTAGGACGAACGACGCGCGGAGCCCGTCCGAGACCGCGACCGCGTCGATGGCCCGGGCCGGGCGCCCGCTCGCCGCGGCCAGCACGGCCCCCACGAACGCCATCGGGTCCTCGGTCTCCTCCCACGTCGCCACGGTCACCGCGCCGGCGGCGGCGGGGCAGGCGCGCGCGGGCGTCGCCTCCAGGCGCGGCACGACGAGCGTGACGGGCGAGCCGGGTGCCGTGGGCACCACCAGCAGGGTGAGGCGCTCCAGCGGCTGGGCCACGTAGCCGGCGAGGTAGGCCAGGTCCGCGCCCACGCCCACCAGGAGCGCGTCGAGACCGGCACCGGCCGCGGCGGCGCGCGCCTGTGCCAGACGCTGGGCGTAGCGCCCGTGCGGGATCGTCGGTCTGGTCACGCTGCCCTCCCCTTCCCTGTTCCGCCCCCGCCCCGCGGGCAGCCAGCCACGGACGGGCATCGTCTGGGCCCGGGCGCTGAGCTCGGCGCCCCTCCCGGTCCCTGCCGGCTCGCCCTGCGGCGGTCCGCGACCCCCAACCCGGCCAACGGCCGGGGGGGCCGTCACCCGAGCGACAGGACCAGGTGCCGGAAGACGTCCGCGGCCGACACGACGCCGATGGGGCGCCCGTCCTCGACGATTGGGATGTGCCGGAACTCGCCGACGGCCATCTTGTGGATCGCCACGGCAAGCGTGTCGTCATGGCGCAGGACCACAGGGTCCGGCGTCATGAAGTCCCGGACCTTGTACAGCTGGAGCCGCTTGTCGGCCGCCTTCACCACCGCGTCACGGTCCGTGAAGATGCCGATCAGCTTGCCGCCCTCGACCACCAGCAGGCAGTCGCCGCCCGAGGCGTGCATCTGCCGGATGGCGTCCGCGACCGCGAGTCCCGGGTCAACGAGGACCGGGTTGCCGACGCCAAGCCGAACCAGGTGCTCGCCCAGCACGGTGTCGCGGTAGTCGAGCGCGGGCTGCGGCGTGTCCGCGTTGGCGAGGTCCGCGCCGCAGTTGGCGCAGGTGTCCTCGCCCTCGAAGTTGTCGTGTTGGCAGACGGGGCACAGCATCAGGTCACTCCACCGTCCACGTCTCGCCGGCCATGAGGGCCTTGGCGAGGTCTCCGGGGCCGGACTTGGCGATCGCCTGCTCGATCTGGCCGTCCATCAGGTCCGAGTATGTCGGCCGATCCACCTCGCGCAGGATGCCCACCGGCACAGGGAACTCCGGCCAGAACATGCGCGACAGGATCAGGGCGAGGTACGGATCCTCGGCGTACTGGTCGTGGACCAGCAGGTCCGCCTCGGTGACGCCGTTCTCGCCAATCGTGACCACCTCGGGGTGGAGGCCGCGCAGGCGGATGCCCTTGTCGCGGCTCTTCCCAAAGATGAGCGGCTTGCCGTGCTCGAGCACGAGCATGCGGTCGTCGCGGACATCGCGCTCGGTGAACTCGCGCCAGGCGCCGTCGTTGAAGATGTTGCAGTTCTGCAGGACCTCGATGAACGAGGCGCCGCGATGGCGGCCGGCGGCCTCGAGGGTCTGCTGCATGTGCTCGGTGTGGGTGTCCACGGTCCGGGCCACGAAGGTGGCCTCGGCGGCGAGCGCGAGGGTGAGGGGCATCACGGGCCGGTCCACGGAGCCCATCGGCGTGGACTTGGTCCGCTTGCCGAACTCCGAGGTGGGCGAGGTCTGGCCCTTGGTCAGACCGTAGATGCGGTTGTTGTGCATCACCATCGTGAAGTCCACATTCCGGCGCATCGAGTGCAGGAAGTGGTTGCCGCCGATGGAGAGCGCGTCGCCGTCGCCGGTGGTGACCCAGATCATGAGCTCGGGCCGGGCGATCTTGAGGCCGGTCGCCAGGGTGGGCGCGCGGCCGTGGATCGAGTGGAAGCCGTACGTGTTCATGTAGTACGGCAGCCGGCCGGAGCACCCGATCCCGCTGATGAAGACGATGTTCTCCTTCGGCACGCCGAAGTCGGGCATCACCTTCTGGGTCTGGGCCAAGATGGAGTAGTCCCCGCAGCCGGGGCACCACCGGACCTCCTGCTCCGCGACAAAGTCCTTGCGCGTAAGCTTGATGGCCTCGGGGGGAGTCAGCATGTCGGTCATCGGTCAGCTCCGCTCGGCGAGGATCCGGTTGGCCTCGTCGACGATCTCCGAGATCCGGAACGGCTTGCCGCGCACGCGCCCGTAGGCGAGCGCGTCCACGAGGTACGTGCCGCGGATCAGGAACCACAGCTGGCCGAGGTTGAGCTCGGGGACCAGCACGGTCTTGTAGCTGCGCAGCACGTCGCCCGTGTTCTTCGGGAACGGGAACAGGTGCCGCAGGTGCGCGTGGGCGACGGACTTGCCCTCGCCCGTCAGGCGCTCGACGGCGCTGCGGATGGCGCCGTAGGTGGAGCCCCAGCCGAGGATGAGCAGCTCACCGTGGTCGGGGCCGAACACCTCGAGGTCCGGGATGTCCTTGGCGATGCCCGCCACCTTGTCGCGGCGCAGGACGGTCATGCGGTGGTGGTTGTCCGCGTCGTAGCTCACGGTGCCCAGGCCGTCGAGCTTCTCCAGACCGCCGATGCGGTGCTCGAGGCCCGGCGTGCCCGGCACGGCCCACGGCCGCGACAGGGTCTCGGGGTCGCGCCCGTACGGCAGGAACCGCCCGTCGCCCTTGACCGCGGCCGGGACGGAGATGTCCGGCAGCTCGTCCGTCGACGGGACGCGCCAGGGCTCCGCGCCGTTGCCCACGAACGCGTCGGACAGGTAGATGACCGGGGTCATGTACTTGAGCGCGATGCGCGAGGCCTCGATCGCCATCGAGAAGCACTCGGCGGGCGTGGCCGGGGCGACCACCGGGATCGGCGCCTCGCCGTTCCGCCCGAAGACCGCCTGGAACAGGTCCGCCTGCTCCACCTTGGTCGGCAGGCCGGTGGACGGGCCGGCGCGCTGCACGTTGACGATGACGACCGGCAGCTCGGTCATGACCGCGAGGCCCATCGCCTCGGTCTTGAGCGCGAGGCCCGGGCCGGAGGTGCCCGTCAGGGCGAGCGAGCCGCCGTAGGCGGCGCCGATCGTGGCGCCCATCGCCGCGATCTCGTCCTCGGCCTGGAAGCTCTTGACGCCGAAACTCTTGAAGGCGGACAGCTGGTGGAGGATGTCCGACGCCGGCGTGATCGGGTACGAGCCGTAGAACAGCGGCCGGCCGGCGGCCTGGGCCGCCGCCAGGAACCCGAGCGCGGTGGCCTCGTTGCCGGTGATGTTCCGGTAGGTGCCGGGCGGCAGCTTCGCCTTCGGGACCCGATAGGTCTCGTGGAACATCTCGGTCGTGTCGCCGAAGGCGTGGCCGGCGCGCAGCGCGCGGCGGTTGGCCTCGGCGATGACCGGGCGGCTGCCGAACTTCTGGTCGATCCACTTGAGCGTGGGCTCCATGGACCGCTCGTACAGCCAGAACATGATGCCCAGCGCGAAGAAGTTCTTCGTCAGGTCGACCTGCTTGCTGGTCATGTCCAGCCCCTCAAGCGCCGCGGCGTTGAGGGTGCTGATCGGCACCTGGAAGACCTTGTACTGCTTGAGCGACCCGTCGGTGAGCGGATTCGACGCGTAGGCCGCCTTGGACAGGTTGCCGGCCGTGAACGCGTCGCTGTTGACGATGACGGCGCCGCCGGGCGGGACGTCCGGGACGTTGGTCTTGAGCGCTGCCGGGTTCATGGCGACCAGCACGTCCGGCGCGTCACCCGGGGTGTGGATGTCCGACGCCGAGAAGCTGAGCTGGAAGCCCGATACGCCAGGCAGCGAGCCCGCGGGGGCGCGGATCTCGGCCGGGTAGTCCGGGAAGGTGGAGATGTCGTTGCCGAAGACGGCCGCCGTCCGGGTGAACTGCGTCCCGGTCAGCTGCATGCCGTCGCCGCTGTCGCCGGCAAACCGGATCGTGACCCGATCGAGCTCCCGAACGTCGTGCTCGGGGCCCTGTGCTGTGCTAGTCATCCGCCTTCGGCCTGCTCCATTCGCTGATGCGGTCTGGGGGGAAGGTTCAGCAGCTCCTCGGGGAACTCCTCTGCCAGGAACTTGAGGAGGTCCACCTGGCGCACCACGCCCACCAGCTTGAGGTCGTCGTCGACGACCGGGACGTTGCGATAGCGGCTCGACTGCATCAGCGCGAGCGCGTCGCGCACGGTCTGAGAGAGCCGCAGGGTGTGCGGGTCGGTGGTCATGTAGCCCTCGACGGGTGCGTCGAGGTCCACCCCGGACGCCACGTCCGGGCCGACCAGGCGACCGAAGATGTCGCGCTCCGTGAGCACGCCCACCAGCCGACCGTCGGCGTCCGTGATGAATACGGAATCGCCGGTGCCCAGCTGCTGGATGGCCCGCAGGCATTCGCCGAGCGAGGTGCCCGGGGGCATGGCCACCGGCTGCCGTCGCCCGACCACCATCAGGGGTTGCGAAGCGAGGGATGGAACGCGCGCCAAGACGGCGCGCTCGTTGAGGTTTGCCACGGGGGAAGTGTACCGCCCCGGGCGGGAGGACCGGCCGGAAAGCGCCATGCGGACGCCGGGCGGCCCACCTCGGGGAACACAGGCGCGCCGGGACCCGTCGCCGGTACCCTCGCTGGCGTGAACCGATCGCGGCTCGTGGGCATCGCCCTCGTCGTCATCAGCGCCATCTCGTTCGGGTCTGGGGGCCTGTTCGCCCGTCCCGCCTACGCGGCCGGGATCGACTGGCTGACCCTGATGGCCTGGCGGTTCCTCCTGGCCGCCGGCCTTGCGTGGGCGGTGCTCCTGGCCAGCCCGTCGGCGCTGCGGGCGCTGCGGACCATGCCCCGCCGCACCGTGCTGACGTCGGTGGGCCTCGGCGTCTACTACATCTCGAACACGGCTACGTACTTCGCCGGGATCGCCACGACGCCCCTCTCGCTGGCAGCGCTGATCGTCTACGTGTACCCGCCGATCGTGGCGGTGCTGGCGCTCCGGTTCGGGCGCCCGCTCGAGGGGCGACGCGCGTGGACCGCGCTCGGGATCGCGGTGGCGGGCGTGGTGCTGGCGGTGGGCGGGATCCAGGCCGACGAGATGCCGCCGCTCGGCGGCCTGCTGCTGGTGATCTCGGCGCCGCTGTTCTACTCGGTGTGGATCATCATGGCCGCCCGCCACTCGGGCGAGACCAGCGATGCGGTGGGCAGCGAGGCGGTGGGTGCCGCCAACGCCTCGGCCGTCGGCGCCGTGATGCTCAGCGCCACGGCCGTCTCCTACTGGCTGATCTGCCTGGTCCTGAACCACCCGGTGCTCCCCGCCGACATCCCGTCGGGAGCATGGCCGGGGATCCTGGGCGTGGGCATCGTCGCCGGGTTCGTCGCCGTGCAGTTCTTCTATGCGGGCGCGCAGCGCGTCGGCGCCGCCCAGGCGTCGCTGCTGTCGACGGTGGAGCCGCTGTGGACGATCGCAGCCGCGGGGATCCTGCTGGGCGAGCGGCTCGACGCGATCCAGCTGGCGGGCGGCGCGCTCATCCTGGCCGGCGTCGTGCTGTCGCAGACCGGCCCGCGCGGCGAGCCGGCCGGGCTGCCGCAGCCGACGGTGCGTCTGGGCGAGGACTAGGCCGAGCCGAGCGCCGGCCGGGCCGCCGCAGCCGACGGTGCGTCTGGGCGAGGACTAGGCCGAGCCGAGCGCCGCCCGGGCCGCCGCAGCCTGGGCCCGTGCCCCCGACGCCACCCACGCGGTGTCGGACCCGACGCCCAGGAAGCCGAAGCCGCGCTCGAGGTGGGCCGGCACCGAGCCTGCGTCCGGAAGGAGGATCCCGGCCGTCTTGCCATGCGCCCGGCAGGCGGCCACCACCGCGTCGAGGGCCGCGAGGAATGCCGGCTCGGAGAAGCGGCCCGGGATGCCCATGCTGTGCGACAGGTCGGCCGGCCCGACGAACAGCACGTCCACACCGTCAATCGCGGCCAGGTCTGCGGCCGCCGCCACCGCCTCGGGCGACTCGACCTGGAACACCCCGAGGACTCGGTCGTTCACCGCGGCCGCGAGATCGGCGTGGCCGCGCTCGAAATAGCCATTGCCGCGGTTGGGCAGCGCCACGCCGCGGACTCCGGCCGGCGGGAAGCGCATCCAGCGGAGCGCGTCGGCGGCGTCGGCAGGCGTGTCGCACCGAGGCAGGACCAGGCCGTCGGCGCCGAGGTCCAGCGCCCGGCCGACCCGCAGCCGTTCGATGGAGGGCACGCGCACCAGCGCGGTCGTCGGCGTGCCCTGCACCGCGAGCAGCTGGCCGTGGAGCTCGGCCTCGCCGCCCATGCCGTGCTCCAGGTCCAGGACCACCCAGTCGTATCCGGCACGGGCCACCAGCTCCGCGGCGGCGAGCGAGCCGAGGTTGACCCACGCGCCGATGGTCGGCTCGCCGGCGAGGATCCGGCGTCGAAGGTCGCCTCGCGGCGGCAGGGGCGGAGCGGCGGAGGCGTTGGTGTCACGCATGGAGGGATCATGCCGCAGCCGCGCCGACCACGGGCCCGGAGACGGGCGGGCGGGCGTGTGGGGTCAGGCGGGCGGGCGCGCGCGGGCGGCGCGGCCGGGGGCGGGCGCG
>JAJXTS010000040.1 GCA_021783595.1 Chloroflexota bacterium
CCAGATCGCCCTCGGTCGCCGCGTCGGGGTCGCGGAGCGGGCCGGCCGCCTCCTCCGCCCGGCAGGCCGCGCGCAGACGAGCCAGTGCGACCAGCGGGTGCGCCGCCCCCGACGCCTGCGCCCGCTCGATGAGCGCGTCGAGCCGCGGGTCCTCGACGGGCAGCCCCAGTTCGGGCGCGCGGAACGGCCAGCCTCGCCTGACGGCGACCACCGCGGGCACCATGAGTTCTCGGTTCGTGCGCGCCAGCACGGCGCGCGTGGACCCGTCGTCCGGCCAGCCGCCCATCGCGCGGGTGACGCGGACGATGTCGTCGCTCGCGTCCGGCGCGAGGACCAGGCGCCCGGCGTTCCGAGGACCGGTGACGATCCTCTTGGCGAACCGCTCCCGATTGTGCTCGACCAGCCGGACGGCGCGCGCGACCACCGGCGGCGGGCAGCGGTAGTTGGTCTCCAGGTCCACGCGCCGCAGGCCCGGCAGGGCCGCCGCCAGCCGCAGGACGCGGCGCACGTCCGCGAGCCTCCAGCCGTAGACGGTCTGGTCGTCGTCCCCGACGAGCGTGATGTTCCGCCCACCGCCGGCAAGGAGGAGCGCCAGGTCCAGCTGCGTGCGGTCGAGGTCCTGCGCCTCGTCCACCAGGAGCGTTGCGCACCGGGCGCGCCAGCGGGCGAGGACGGCGGCGTCGCCCTCCAGAAGCCGCAGGGCCCGCAGGACGAGGTCGTCGAAGTCGAGCGCGCCGTCCTCGCGCAGCGCCCGCTCGTACGCGACCCACGCCCGGGCCACCGGACCTGCCGCCCCGTCGGCCGCCACGTCGTCGGGCGACACCCGCAGGTCCAACTTGAGCCGGCTGAACGCGAGGTCGAGCCGGCCGCGGTCCGCCGCCGGCATCTCCGGCCACAGGGCGCGCACCACCGCGTCCCGATCCGCGAGCGCGGTGACGTCCACGCCAGCCTCGGCGAGCACCTCCCGCCCGAGCGCGTGGAAGGTCCGCACCCGCACGCCGCCCTCGCCCGACGCCCGCGCCCCGAGCGGCTCGAGCGCCGAGCCCAGCCGCTCGACCAGCTCCTCGGCCGCCCGCTTGTTGAACGCGACCAGCGCGACCGACCCAGGGTCAGCCCCGCCGTCCACCAGCCAGGCCACCCGCGCCACGAGGGTCGTCGTCTTGCCCGACCCCGCGGGCGCCACCACCAGCATCGGCCCCGGCGGCGCCGTCGCTGCCGCGCGCTGGTCGGGCGCCAGCCGCGACAGGCGGTCGGTCACGGAGGGATGGGTCGCCCGGCTCACGGGAACAGGGTGCCCGGGCACGCTTTGCCGACGCTTATCGGCCCGCGCGGGCGGCGGGTCGGGGCGGGCAGACTCGGCCAGGCGCCCGGGAGCACGCACGTCCGCACCCACCGGGCGACGGAGGACCCCCAGCATGCCGTCCAAGGTCACGGTGGACGTCCGCGACTCGGTCGCCTGGCTCACGACCAGCAACCCGCCCGTCAACGCGCTCACCTCGTCGCTCATCGGCAAGCTGGCCGCCGCGCTCGAGGCGCAGCAGCCGCCGTCGGTCCGCGCCGTCGTGGTCCGCAGCGCCCCAGGCGAGCGCGTGTTCTCGGCCGGCCACGACGTGCGCGAGCTGCCGCGCAACGGCCGCGACCCGCTCACCTACAACGACCCGCTCCGCCGCATCGTCCGCCAGATCGAGACGCACCCGACGCCGGTGATCGCCATGGTGGAGGGGTCCGTCTGGGGCGGCGCCTGCGAGCTCGTCCTGTCGTGCGACCTGGTCGTCGCCGCGTCGGAGGCCACGTTCGCGATCACGCCCGCACGGCTCGGCGTGCCCGACAACCTGTCCGGCGTGCTGAACCGCGGCGTGCCGGTGGAGGAGCTGGAGGGGACCACGGCGGACCTTGCGGCCGACATCGCGTCGGGCTCGCCGATGGTCCACCAGACCATGAAGGAGGAGCTGCGGGTCCTCGCCAACGCGCACCCCATGACGCCCGAGGCCCACGAGCGGATCCAGGCGCTGCGCCGCGAGGTGTACGACAGCGAGGACTACCGGGAGGGGCTGCGCGCGTTCACCGAGAAGCGCCGGCCGGTCTTCGGCGGCAGCTGAGGCCCCGCGCGGCGCCCGGCCCCGCCTTGGCGCAGAATCGCGGGGTGACCCCGGAGCTCGCCGCCACCCTCGCCAACCTGCCGGACCGCCCCGGCGTGTACCTGATGAAGGACGCGCAGGGCACGGTGCTGTACGTGGGCAAGGCGCAGAGCCTGCGGAGCCGCGTCCGCAGCTACTGGCAGAAGCAGTCGCCGGGCGCCCGGGGCGAGGTCCACCGCATCCGCCAGGCCATCGGCCGGGTGGCGGACCTCGAGGTCACCGAGGTGGACAGCGTCAGCGAGGCGCTGCTGCTCGAGGCGAACCTAATCAAGCGGTACAAGCCGCGGTTCAACGTCCGGCTCAAGGACGACAAGAGCTACCCGTACATCAAGGTGACGCTCGCCGACGACTTCCCGCGCATCGAGCGCACCCGCAAGCTCCCGGCCGACGGCAGCCGCTACTTCGGGCCGTACGCGAGCGCCTCCAGCGTGGACGAGGCGATGAACCTGGTCCGAAGGCTGTTCCCGTTCCGCACCTGCACCATCGACATCCGGGAGGGCCGTCGCGCGCTGGACAGGCCCTGCCTGCTGTACCACATCAAGCGCTGCCAGGGGCCCTGCGTCGAGGCCATCGGCAAGGCGGCCTACCGGGCCGACATCGCCCAGGTGGAGCTGTTCCTCGAGGGCAATGCCGATGCGGTGGCGGACGGCCTCGAGCAGGAGATGGCCGCCGCGGCCGAGCGGCAGCAGTACGAGCGGGCAGCCGTGCTGCGGGACAAGGTCCGCGCCATCGAGCGGACGATGGAGAGCCAGAAGATGGCCGCCTTCGCCCGCACCGAGCTAGATCTGGCGGCCCTCGCCCGCCATGACGACCAGGCGGCGGTCCAGCTGTTCGTCGTGCGCCACGGGAAGATGGTCGGTCGCGACGTGTTCTTCCTCGACGCGCCGCACGACGTCCCCGACGACGAGGTGCTGGCGAGCTTCCTGGAGCAGTACTACGCTCGGGCCACCAGCGTCCCCCGCGAGGTCCTCGTGCCCCGTGCGCTGGTGGACACGGCGGAGCTCGAGACCTTCCTGGCGGCCAAGCGGGGGAGCGGCGTCACGATCCGGACGCCCCGGCGCGGCGAGAAGCGCGAGCTCCTCGAGCTGGCCACGCGCAACGCCGCCGAGACGCTGGCGCGCGAGGCCGCCCGCTGGCTCGCCGACGAGGGCAAGACCCTCGGCGCGCTCGAGGAGCTGGCGACCGCCCTGGGCCTGCCCGGCCCGCCGATGCGAATCGAGTGCTACGACATCAGCAACTTCCAGGGCGCTGAATCCGTTGGCTCGATGGTGGTGTTCGAGGAGGGCAAGCCCCGATCCGGCGAGTACCGCCGCTTCCGGATCAAGACCGTCCAGGGAGCCAACGACTTCGCCAGCCACCAGGAGGTCCTGCGCCGCCGCTTCCGCTACGCGACGTCGGGCAAGGAGGGTGACGCCGAGGCGCGCCGCTGGACGATGCCGGACCTCGTGATCATCGACGGCGGGCGGGGGCAGGTGTCGGCGGCCAAGGAGGTCCTCGTCGAGCTGGGCCTGCACGACCTGCCGATGTGCGGCCTGGCCAAGGAGCGCGAGGAGCTGATCCTGCCGGACCGCGAGGCGCCAGTGGTCCTGCCGGTGACATCCCAGGCCCTCTACATGGTCCAGCGGCTCCGCGACGAGGCGCACCGCTTCGCCATCACCTACCACCGCACCCTGCGCGACAGGAAGACGGTCCGCTCGGCGCTCGACGACCTGCCCGGCGTGGGGCCGAAGCGCAAGCGCGAGCTGCTCAAGGTGTTCGGCTCGGCTCGGCGCGTGCGGGAGGCGCCCGTCGAGCAGATTGCCGCCGTGCCCGGCATCGGGCGGGCCCTTGCCGGGCGGATCAAAGCGCACCTCGAGGCCTGACGGCGCGCCTCCGGGCAGGGGCGGCAACAGGTGCCCGCCGACGGGCCCGACGGCCTCCGGCGCAAGACCTCCCGGCGCGCGGCCCGGACTACCGGTATCATCCCGCCCCGATGCGCCGCTTCGGTCCCGTCCTGATCATCGTCATTGGGCTGCTCGCCCTCATCTCCGTCTTCTCGCCGTTCACCATCACGACGTCGAGCGGTGACGCGCGCCCCGTGACCAAGCTCGGCCTCGACGTGCGGGGCGGCATCCGGCTCGAGTACCAGGTGCTCCCGGTCGGGGGCAAGGTCCCGGGCACCTCGGACCTCAACACCGTCCGGCAGATCATCACCAACCGCGTGAACGGCACCGGCACCACCGAGGCGACGGTCGTCAGCCAGAGCCCGGACCGGATCGTGGTGGAGGTCCCGGACGTCCAGAACCCGAGCCAGGTCGAGAAGCTGGTCGGCACCACCGGTCGGCTGGACTTCATCCCGCTCGGCTCCACGCCGGCCACGGACGGCCAGGAGCTCCCGGCCACGACCACCGGCACGGCCTGTTCGGCCACCGTCACCACGAACTGCGTGCTGTTCTCCGGCGATGCGGTCTCGTCGGCCACCATCGGCGCCGACCAGACCGGCAACCGCACGGTGGACTTCACCCTCAACGACAAGGGCAAGCAGCTGTTCGCGACCTACACCGGCTCCCACATCGGGAATTACTTCGCCGTCGTGCTCGACGGCAAGGTGATCACGGCCCCGACGATCAAGTCGAGCATCCCCAACGGCCAGGTCGAGATCACCTCGGGCGGCATCGGCGGCTTCCCGCTCGCGGACGCCCAGAACCTGGTGAACGTCCTGCAGTACGGCGCGCTGCCCTTCCCGCTCAAGGAGCTCTCCAACGAGACGGTCAGCGCGACGCTCGGCATCGCGTTCCTCCACCAGAGCCTCGTCGCCGGCCTGATCGCGGTCCTCCTCGTCATCCTGTTCATGATCGTCCACTACCGGCTTCCGGGGCTGGTCGCCAGCGGCGCCCTGCTCTACTACACGCTGGTCGTGGTGGCGCTGTTCCGGTGGATCCCCGTGACGCTGACCCTCGCCGGCATCGCGGGCTTCGTCCTGTCGGTGGGCATGGCGGTGGACGCCAACATCCTCATCTTCGAGCGGACGAAGGAGGAGCTGCGGGTGGGCAAGAGCCTGACCGCGGCGGTCGAGGCGGGCTTCAACCGAGCCTGGAACTCGATCCTCGACTCGAACATCTCGAGCCTCATCACCGCGTCCATCCTGTTCCTGTTCGGCTCGTCCACGATCAAGGGCTTCGGCCTCGTGCTGATCGTCGGCGTCCTGACGTCGATGTTCACGGCCGTCACGGTCACGCGCACGGTGCTCCGCATCGTGGTCGCCAAGCCGTGGGCCCGGCAGGCGCGCCTGTTCGGCGTGACCGAGGCGGAGTTCCTGGCGAGACCGGCCACCACCGGCCGCGTGTCGCGGCGCGAGGCAGGCAACCGTGTTTGACATCATCGGGAAGCGCAACTGGTTCTTCGCGCTGTCCCTCGCGGTCGTCATCCCCGGCCTGCTGTTCATCATCCTGAGCCCCCTCACCGGGGACGCTGTCGGCCTGAAGTTCTCGATCGACTTCACCGGCGGCACGGACTGGACGATCAAGTTCGCCAACCCGAGCGTCACCCCGGACCAGGTCCGGTCGGTGATCGCGGCCCAGGGCTACGACGCCCAGGTGACCGAGGTCGGGAAGGGAGCCGCCGGGACCGGGTTCATGGACATCCGGACCAAGGACGCCGCCCTCGCCGCGCCCGCGCCGACGCCCGCGCCGCTCGTGACGCCTGCGCCCGCGAGCTCGGCCGGCGCGTCCGCCGGTGCCAGCGGCGCGGTGCCCTCGGTTGCCGCCTCGGGCACGCCGGCCTCGTCGCCGGCCGGTTCCCTCGCCCCGTCTCCCGCACCGTCCGCGAGCGTTGCGCCGGCCCCGTCCGGCTCTGGCGCAGCCGCCTCTGGCGCAGCCGCCTCTGGCGCAGCCGCCTCTGGCGCAGCCGCCTCTGGCGCAGCCGCCTCTGGCGCAGCCGCCTCTGGCGCAGCCGCCTCTGGCGCAGCCGCCTCGCCGTCGGCAGCCACGGCGGCCCAGGTGCCGGTCTGCGACGCCCTGCCGAACGGGAGCAAGCTGCCGGGCCTGTGCAATGCGCTCGAGGCCAAGCTCGGCCCCATCTCCCAGCAGGCTTCGCTGTCCGCGGTCGGCCCCATCGTGTCCAGTGACCTGATCACCCAGGCACTGGTGCTGATCCTGGCCGGCTCGATCGGCATCCTGCTCTGGATCACCTACCGGTTCCGCGACTTCCGGATGGGCGTCACGGCGCTGGTCGCGCTGCTCCACGACGTGATCGTGGTCGTCGGCTTGTTCGCGATCTTCGGGACGTTCTTCAACGTCCAGATCGACAGCCTGTTCGTGACTGCGATGCTGACGGTGATCGGCTTCTCGGTGCACGACACCATCGTGGTGTTCGACCGGATCCGCGAGAACCGCGCCCGCCACGCCGGAGAGCCGTTCGAGCGGATCGTCAACCACTCGATCATGCAGACCTTCGGGCGGTCGATCACCACCAGCTTCACCGTCGTGATCACGCTGCTCGCGCTGCTCCTGTTCGCGGGCGAGGCGATCGGGACGTTCGTGCTCGCGCTCCTGATCGGCATCGTGTCGGGCACGTACTCCTCGATCTTCAACGCGAGCCCGCTGCTCGTGGTCTGGCACCTGCACGACGAGAAGCAGCGCCTCGCCGCCGAGAACGCGGCCCGCCCTGGCCGCCGCGCCACGACGTGACCGCGGACCCGGTCGAGGCCGGGGCTCGACGGGGGAAGGGCCGGGCAGGCAGGGCATGTGGTCGGTGAGGGCGGCCAGAGACCCGGATAAGGCCTGCGTGGCAGACTCCGCGTCATGATCGAAGCACGCCACCGCTGGGTGTTCCCCGACCCGATCCGGCTCGAGCCCGCGTTCCGCGCGGCCGCGAGGGCCAGCGGCCTGGGCCCGTTCGCGGCGGCCGTGCTGGCACGCCGCGGCGTGGATGACCCCGTGCGTCTCGCGTCGTTCCTGGGCCCGGCCGAGGCCGCTCTCAGCAACCCAGGGCTCCTGCCCGACGCGGCAGCGCTGGTGGACCGCATCCGCAGCGCCAGGACTCGCCGGGAGCGGGTGATGGTCTTCGGGGACTTCGACGCGGACGGTCTCACGGGCCTCGCCCAGGTGGTCCTGTCCCTGCGCCGCCTCGGGCTGGACGTGCTGCCCTACGTGCCGTCGCGCCTGGACGAGGGCCACGGCCTGTCGATGTCCAGCGTGGACGCCGCGGCGGCCGCGGGCGTCACGCTGATCGTGACGGTGGACACCGGGTCCACGAGCGTCGCCGAGGTCGCGGCGGCCCGGGAGCGCGGCGTGGACGTCATCGTGACGGACCACCACCACCTGCCGGACGTGCCTCCGGCCGTCGTCGCGCTGGTCAACCCGCACCGGGCCGATTCGGCCTACCCGGACGCGTCGCTGTCCGGGAGCGGCGTCGCGTTCTCGGTCGCGCGCCTCCTGCTCGGGGAGCTGGAGGATGCGGAGTCGGACGCGCTGGCCATGGCGGACCTAGCCGCCATCGGGACCATCGCGGACGTCGTTCCGCTGCTGGGCGAGAACCGGGCCATCGTGCGGCTCGGCCTCGAGCGCATGCGGGCGAACCCGCGCCCCGGGATCGCGGCGCTGCTGGCCGCGGCCGGCGTGCGGCCGGCGGACGTTGGCCCGGAGACGGTGGGCTTCACGCTGGCGCCCCGCCTCAACGCGGCCAGCCGAGTGGGCGAGGCGCTCGACGCGGCCAACCTGCTGCTCGCCCCGACCGACGAGGAGGCCGCGGCCCTCGCCGCCGTGCTCGAGGCGGCGAACGCCACCCGGAGGGACCTGATGCGCACGGCCATCGCCGAGGCGCGGGCGGGCCTGGGCCTTGCGGAGCCCGGCCCGCGATCGGCCGGGCAGGCCACGCCCGGCGAGGCGGAGGCAGTGCCCGCCGGATCCGAGGTCGCGGTGGCGGGAGGGCGCGACGCGGCGGCGCTGCTCGTGCGCGGTCCGTGGCCGGTGGGGATCATCGGCCTGGTCGCGGGCCGGCTGGCGGAGGAGGTTGGCAAGCCGGCCGTGGTCGGCACGGTCGTGGGCGGCTCCGTCCGAGCCTCCTGCCGGGGTGACGGCCGTGTCCACTTGGCCCGCGCGCTCGATGCCTGCGACGACCTGCTCGTCCGGCATGGCGGCCACGCCGCCGCCGCCGGTTTCGAGGTGCCGCTGGCGAGCTGGGAAGCGTTCGCGGACCGCTTCCTCGCCATCGCCGAAGCGGAGCGCCCTGACGACCCGCGCCCGGAACTCGCGGTCGACCTGGCGCTGCCCCACGCCTACGTGGACTACGGCCTGTACCGTGACCTGGCCCGCCTGGCGCCCTGCGGCCCCGGGAACGCAGACCCCCTCGTCGCGGTGCTGGGCCTGACGGTGGCCAGGGTGCGGGCCGCCAACGGCGGGCACACGCAGCTGGTTCTGCGCCGCGAGCGGGACGTGATCGACGCGATCGCGTTCGGCCGCGGCGACCTCGCGAGCGGCCTGGCCGAGGGCGATCGCGTGGACGTCGTCGCCCGACTCAGCAGCCGATCCTTCGGCGGTCTCGAGACGCTCCAGCTCGAGGTCCGGGACGTGGCCCCGTCGGGCTCGCACCCGCGCACCGCCGCAGTGCTGGAGCACGTCGCCGGGCGTGCCGGCGACCGTCCCGTCGGGGAGCGCGCCGCGGCCCCCGCGTCCGGAGGGATCCCATGACCCGCCCGTCGCGTGACCCGGGCCCCGCCGCCGTCGGCTCCCGCGACCCGCACCCTGCCCGCAGCGGCCTGCTCGGAGGCGTGTCCGTCGCCGTCACCCTGTCGGTCGCGGGCCTGCTGGTCGTCGCGCTCGTCACCCTGGCAGTTGGCAGCGGCCAGCTGCCCTTCCTGTCCGCGGGCGGCAACGGCCGGGGCGGCAGCTCGGGCGGGGGCGCCGTGTCCAAGACCCCCACGCCCTCCAACGTGGTCGTCGTGCCGACGCCGGCGCCGGGCGTCAGCGTGCCGGGCGTCCTGCTGTACGCGAAGGACGGCAACATCTGGACCCAGTCCAAGGGGCAGGCCACGCAGCTGACGACGGGCGGGAACGACTCCATGCCATCCTTCACGCCCGATGGCCAGAACGTCCTGTTCGTCCGGACGCGATACGTGAAGGGTCTCTGGAATGACGGCACGGGCGCGCTTGCCTACTACGCGATGGACGTGCCCAGCGTCATGGAGGTCCCGACCTCGGGCGGCACGCCCAAGCAGCTTCTGGACGGGAGCTACCACCCGCCCGGAAAGGGCCAGTGGATGGCCTGGATCCGAGAGCCCGAGCTGGCGCCCAACGGCCGGACGCTGGCGATCGCGACCGACCTGCCCAACCCGGCGGCGGCAGGCGCGGACGTGGTGCTCAAGCTGTACGACCTCAAGACGGGCCGCCTGACGGACCCGGGCCTCGCCGAGGTGGCGCCCCTCGGGCACCAGGACCCGGCATGGCGCCCGGACGGCAAGGTGCTCGCCTACGTGTACAACAACCGCGACGGCGCCAACGGCGTGCCGCAGATCTACGGCTACACGCCCGCCACCGGCGCCGCCAAGCCGATCAGCGGCCCGGGCTACCTGCACCCGTCGTGGTCGCCGGACGGACAGTACCTGGCGGCGACCAAGACAACCGCCTACGGCACCGACATCGCCATCCTCAACGCCGCCACGGGTGCCGAGGTCGCCCTGCTGACCAACGACGGCTCCAGCTGGGCGCCAGTCTGGTCGCCGGCGGGCGACCAGGTCGCCTACCTGCACGCCGACGGCCAGGTGGTGGACCTCCGGCTGGTGACGCTCAAGGGCGCTGCGGGCGCCTGGACGGCCGGCGCCACGACCGACTTGACGCAGAGCGCCGGACTCGACAGCGTCTCGCGACCAGGGTGGTACATCCCCGCGGACGAGATGCCCGTCGCCACGCCCGCGAGCGGCGGCTCGTCGGCAGCGCCGGCCGGATCGTCCCCAGCAAGCCCGTCGCCCTCGTGACGGCGACGTATCTCCAGCGCCTCGCGGCACGCGTGGCGGTCACGCGCTCGGCGCTCTGCGTCGGGCTGGACCCGGATCCGGCCGCCCTGCCCGACGGGTTCTCCCCGGACATCGCCGGCGTGGAGGCGTTCTCGCGGCTCATCCTGCGGGCCGCGCTGCCGTACGCGACGGCCGTGAAACCCAATCTCGCCTTCTTCGAGGCCCACGGATCGGCCGGCATCGCCGCGCTCGAGCGCCTTCGCAAGCTCGTTCCGCCCGACGTCCAGTTCGTGGCGGACGCCAAGCGGGGCGACATCGGCTCGACCGCTGCCCGCCAGGCGGCCGCCCTCTACGACGTCCTCGGGGCCGACGCGATCACCGTGAACCCCTATCTGGGCGGGGATGCCGTGCGGCCCCTGCTGGATCGCGCTGACCGCTTCGCGTACGTGCTGTGCCGGACCTCCAACGCGGGCGCGGGAGAGCTGCAGGGCCTGGTGGTGGCCGAGGACGCCGCGGCGGGCTGCCCGGCCGAGCCGCTGTACGCGCGCGTTGCCCGCCGAGCGGCCGGGTGGGGGCCCGGCGGCACGGTGGGCCTGGTGGTCGGCGCCACCGCGCCCGCGGAACTGGCAGCGATCCGGGCGATCGCACCCGGGCTGGCGTTCCTGGTGCCGGGGGTCGGCGCGCAGGGTGGCGAGACGGCACCCGTGCTGGCGGCAGGACCGGCGACGGTCGCGCCGGCTGGGGGGACGGCGGGCGGCGGCCTCCTCGTCAACGTGTCGCGGGGGATCGCGCGCGCCGGGCTTGGGACGGTTCCGCCGGGCGCCCCGCCCGACCTCGAGGAGCGTCTGGCGGCAGCCGCCGCCGCGTGGTCGGCTTCACTCGCTGTGTTACCCTGAGCCCGCTCTGGACGTCTCGGTCCGGATCGCCGCCCCACACCGTCGAGGTGCAAAATGCCGCTCGGACTGACGCCTGCCCACCTGATCCTCATCCTGGTCATCGCCTTGATCGTCGTTGGCCCCGGCAAGCTTCCGGATGTCGGCACAGCGCTCGGCAAGAGCATCAAGGAGTTCAGGAAGGCAGCCAGCGACGTGCAGGAGGCCACCTCGCTGGTGGGCGTGACCACGCCAGCCCCTGCTGCCGCCCCGGCAGCCGCGCCCGTCCAGGCCGCGCCCATGGCAGTGCCGCCGCCCGCGCCCGTCCAGGCCGCGCCCACGGCCGTGCCGCCGCCCGCGCCCGTGGCGGCGGTTCCGGCCGAGGCTGCCGCGACGCCGGAGGCCGGCGCGTAGCCTGGCGCGCCACGCCCGGACCGCTCCCCCCACATGGCCGATGCTGACGCTGGTCTGCCGGCCGTGCTGACGGCCGTGCCGGCCCCGCTCGGCGCACCCGGGGCACCGCCTGCCCCGGGCCCCGGGGAGATGACGCTCGTCGAGCACCTCGTCGAGTTGCGCAACCGCCTGTTCAAGGCCGTCCTCGCGGTGGTCGTCGCGTCGATCGTCGGGTTCGTCCTCGGCGACCAGATCATCGCGATCCTCAAGGCCCCCATCCCGGGCGGCAAGCCGCTCTACTACACGGGCCTCGGCGACGCGTTCATGATCCACGTCAAGATCGCCCTGGTCGTCGGGATCATCCTGGGCATGCCGGTCATCCTGTACCAGGGCTGGGCGTTCATCGCCCCCGGCCTCACCGCGAAGGAGCGGCGAGTCTCCCTGCCGTGGATCCCGGCCGCCCTGTTCTTCTTCGTGATCGGCGTCGGGATCGCGTACTTCATCCTTCCGTACGCGGCCGGCTTCCTCATCGGCTTCTCCTCGGACGCGCTCCAGCCGCTGATCACGGCCGAGGCCTACTTCGACTTCGTGACCACGCTGTTCCTCGTGTTCGGCCTGATCATGGAGTTCCCGATCATCCTGTTCGCGCTGTCGCGCGTCGGGATCGTCACCTCGGCCAAGCTCTCCGGCGCCAGGCGGCAGATCATCCTGGGCATCACGATCTTCGCCGCGGTGATCACGCCGGGCGGCGACCTCGTCAGCCCCATCGCGCTCGCCCTCACCATGTACATCCTGTTCGAGGGCACGGTGTTCGTGATCAGGCGGACGGGAAAGTAGGCGGGCCCGTGGGCGCGGCAGCGGCATGACCTCCAGCCGGCAGTCGCCCGAGGAGCCCGGCGGCGCGTCGACTCCCAGCCCAGTCGCTGACCCGGCCCCGGGCCAGCAGGTCGTGGTCCTGACCGGCCTGTCGGGCGGCGGCAAGACGGCCGCCGCGAAGCTGTTCGAGGACCTGGGCTACATCGTCGTGGACAACCTCCCCGGCGAGCTGCTGCGCGATCTGGCGGACCTCATCGCCCTGAACCCGACGCGCTTCGCCCACACGGCGATCGTGCTGGACGCGCGGACGGGCGACGTGCCGCTGGCCTTCGGGGCGATGCGCGGCGCGCTCGAGGGGCGGGGGATGCGGCCGGTCATCTTCTTCCTGGAGGCCAGCGACGACGTCCTCATCCGCCGCTTCTCGGAGACCCGCCACCGCCACCCCCTCGCCGACGAGCGGGGGATCGCGGCCAGCATCGAGCTGGAGCGGGCGCTCCTCGAGCACATCCGGATGCAGGCCGACGTGGTCATCGACACGAGCCGCCTGTCGCTGCGCGAGCTGCGCGAGCGCATCTTCGCGCGCCTCGGCGACGTCCAGAACTCGGACCGGCTGTCCATCCAGCTGATCAGTTTCGGGTTCAAGTTCGGCGTGCCGCTGGAGGCGGACCTCGTGCTCGACGTCCGTTTCATGAAGAACCCCCACTACATCGAGCAGCTTCGCCACCAGAACGGCCTGACGGAGCCGGTCCGCGAGTACGTGATGGGCCAGCCCATCGCCGAGGCGTTCCTCGCCCGGCTCCGCGACCTCCTCGACCTGCTCGTGCCGGCGTACGTGGACGAGGGCAAGACGCGCCTCACGATTGCCATCGGGTGCACCGGCGGCTTCCACCGCTCCATCGTCATGACCGAGCAGCTCGCGGCTTGGCTCCGGGAACGGGATTTCGGGCCCGTCTCGGTGTTCCACCGGGAGCTGGAGCGGTGAACCTGCGCCGCTGGCTCACGGTGGGCATCGGGGTCAAGCGGTGGCTGCTGCTGGCCTTCGTCGGGCTCGTCGTGCTCGCCCTCGGCCTCGCGCATCTGCTCCGGCAGCTGACCGCGGACCTCCAGCCGAACAACCCGGCCAGTCAGGCCGCGGACCTGCTCACCTTCCAATTCCTGCCCTACCAGCTGCGCGGCATCCTGCTCGGCGGGGCCGGCGTCGTGCTGTTCCTGCTCGGCTCCTACCGGCTCGTGCGGGCGCTGGTGGACCCGTTCGCCCTGTGGGACCGCGAGCAGCCGATGGTGGAGGTCATCTACCAGAAGCGGTTCCTGGCGCGGGGCCCGCGGATCGTCGCGATCGGCGGCGGCACCGGCCTGGCCACGCTCCTGCGCGGGCTCAAGGAGTACACCTCGAACCTGACCGCCGTGGTCACGGTGGCCGATGACGGGGGATCGTCGGGCGTGCTCCGCGAGGAGCTCGGAATCCCCGCGGTCGGCGACATCCGCAACTGCGTGGTGGCCCTCGCCGACGACGGGGCGCTGATGGGCCGCCTGCTCCAGTACCGTTTCCCCGGCACCGGCCCCGCGACGGCCTCCCCGGCCGAGCCCGGCAAGGCGTCGGCGTCGGACGCCGCGTCCAGGCCGGTGGAGGGTCCGTTCGCGGCCGCCGAGTCCGGACTCGGGGGGCACGCCGTGGGCAACCTGCTGCTGGCTGCCCTCGTGCAGCTCGAGCAGGGCGACTTCGAGCAGGGCGTCCGCGAGATGAACCGCGTGCTGGCGGTGCGCGGCAGCGTGGTGCCGGCCACCGGCACCGTGCTCACGATGCACGCCCGCCTCTCCGACGGGACCGAGGTCGCCGGCCAGAGCAGGATCGCCCGCACGTCGGGGATCGAGCGCGTCTGGGTCACCCCCGAGGACGTGCGCCCGGGCGAGGAGGCGCTGCGCGCCATCGCCGAGGCCGACGTGGTGGTCCTCGGCCCCGGCAGCCTGTACACGAGCCTCCTGCCGGCGCTGCTGGTGCCGGGCATCCGCGAGGCCGTCGCCGCGTCCGGCGCCCTGGTCGTGTTCGCCTGCAACGTGGCGACGCAGGCCGGCGAGACGCAGGGCTACGACCTGGCCGACCACCTGGACGCGCTCGAGGCGCACGGCGCGGCCCACCTGCCGGACCTCGTGCTCGCGAACAATCGCTTCGACGCGCGTTCCCCCGAGGGCTGGGCGGGCGAGCCCGTCCGCCTCCGCTGGCCGCCGCGCGGCCGGGCGGGCGCGCGTCTCGTCCTCGACGACCTGGTGGACCCGGCGAACGCCCGGCGGCACGATTCGGCGAACCTGGCCGCGTCGGTCATGCGGGCCTGGGACCGCGAGGGCGGGCGGCACCGGCGCCCCGCCGCCGCGCGCACCGAGCGGTCAGCGTAGGCGGGATGTCCGACGCCGATCGCGATCTCGTCGCCGCCCTCCGGGCAGAGGTGGCGGCCGTGGACCCATCGCGCACCTGCGACCGCGCGGCCGAGCTCGCGGGCCTCGGCGCCCGACTGGTGACGCGCGAGGCGTCCGTCGCCCGTCTGGCCGTGCGGCTCGGCGGCCGGGCGGCAGCCGCCCGGCCCCACGCGGTCCGGCGGACCATCGCCCTCCCACCGGCAGAGTTCTCGTGGGCGACGGCGCCGGAGCACTGCCGCCTGGCGTGGCTCCGCGGCCGGTTCCTGGCCCGGGGCTCGCTCAGCCTCTCGTCCGGCCGGGCGCACCTCGAGTTCGTGCTGCCGCCGGCGGAGGCCGAGGTGCTCGCCCAACGCCTGGCCGACATCGGCCTGCCCGCCTCGTGGCGCGTCCGGCGCGGCGCCGGCGTGGTGACCTGGAAGAGCGCGGAGTCCATCGCGGCGTTCCTGGGGCGCGCCGGGGCGAGCGCCGCGCTGCTCGAGTTCGAGGCCCGGAGCGTGGCCCGCAGCCTGCGCGGGGAGCTCAACCGCGTCATCAACGCCGAGTCGGCGAACCTCCAGCGCTCGGTGGCTGCGGCCGGGCGCCAGCTCGCCGCCATCGACCAGCTCGACGAGGCCGGGCGCCTCTCCGAGCAGCCCCGCACCGTGCGCGCGGTGGCGGAGGCGCGGCGGGAGACGCCCGAGGCGTCGCTGTCCGAGATCGCGGCGCGCCTCGAGCTCCACCGCTCCGCCGTGCAGCGGGCGCTCGACCGGCTGGAGCGCCTCGCGCTCCACGACGACGATGGGATCGGGCGCCGCCACGGCTACCGGCCATCCGGCCCGCCCGCGGGGGCCGCCGGGGCCGGCCGGGCGGGACGCGGGTCGCGGGGGGCCGGGCCGAGGGGCAGGTAGGCCTGGCGCAGACCTCTGGCATGATCACGCCATGCGCCCGATCGTGATTGCCGCCAACTGGAAGATGAACACCACCCCTGCCGACGCCGGCGAGCTCGCCCGGACGATCGCGTCGCGGACCCGGCAAGCCGGCGTCACGCGCGTGATCTGCCCGCCGTACGTGAGCCTGGCCGCCGTCCGCGACGCGCTCGCGGGAGAGGAGGTCGGCGTCGGCGCCCAGAACGTCCACCACGAGCTCGCCGGCGCCTACACCGGCGAGGTGAGCGTGCCGATGCTCGCGGGTCTCGCCACGTGGGTGATCCTGGGCCACAGCGAGCGGCGGGCCTACTTCGCCGAGACGGACGCGCTGATCGGCAAGAAGCTCGACCGTGCCGTCGCCGGCGGACTGCGCCCCATCCTGTGCGTGGGCGAGGTCCTCGCGGAGCGCGAGGCTGGCCGCGAGGCGCAGGTGGTGGACGCGCAGCTGCGAGGCGCGCTCGAGGGTCGCGATCCCGCGACGCTCGCGGCCGCGGGCCTCGTGATCGCCTACGAGCCCGTGTGGGCCATCGGCACCGGCAAGAACGCCCGCGGCGCCGACGCCCAGGCCATGGCGGACGCCGTCCGCGCCAGCCTCCGCGCGCTGGGGTGGGGGAGTCACGCTGACGCGACGCCGGTCCTGTACGGGGGCTCGGTCACGTCCGCCAACATCGAGGAGTTCCTCGCCGAGCCCGGCGTGGACGGAGCGCTGATCGGCGGCGCCTCGCTCAAGCCCGACGAGATGGCCGGTATCGCGGCTCGTGCCGGCATCACCGCCAGAGCTCGCGGGCTGGCGTCGTGACCCGGGCGGCGGGTCGGCCGCGCCCGATCGTCCTGGTCGTCCTCGACGGCTTCGGGATCGGCCACGGCGACGCGGCCGACGCGATTGCAGCCGCTGCGATGCCTCGCTGGCGCGGGCTCCTGGACCGCTGGCCGCACAGCGCGCTGCGCGCGTCCGAGGACGCCGTGGCGCTGCCCAAGGGCCAGATGGGCAACTCCGAGGTGGGCCACCTCAACCTCGGCACCG
>JAJXTS010000041.1 GCA_021783595.1 Chloroflexota bacterium
CCGGGGGGCGCGGCGTGCTCGCGCAGCCCCCGGCCCGGCTGGACGCGCCGGCCGCGCCGGGCGATGCCGCGTCGCCCACCGTGCCGGGCGATGCCGCGCCGCCGGCCGCCGGCACCGTCGGGCCTGACTTCGAGGCGCTGCGCTGGTTCCTCCTCCCCGAAGAGGTCGCATCCGGTGGCTGACCCGGCGCGGGCGGTCATCGGCCTGGACCTGGGCACGACGGAGGCCAAGGCGATCTGCCTGGCGACCGACGGGCGGCTCATCGGCATGGGGCGGGCGGGCTACCGGACCGACACCGGGCCCGACGGTCGCGCGGAGCAGAATCCGGAGGACTGGTGGGCGGCGCTCGCCGCGGCCGTCCGAGCCATCGACCTGACCGGCGTGGAGGTCACGGCGATCTGCGGCGTCACGCAGGGGCCGACGCTGGTGGCGGCCGACGACGCCGGCATCGCGGTGCGGCCCGCCGTGACATGGCAGGACCGGCGCCCGGGGGACACGGGCTTCGGCCTGCTCCCCCGGATGGCGTGGCTGGCACGCGAGGACCCCGCGGCCGCAACGCGCGCCGTGTGGCTGCTGCCCGCGTGGGACGCCCTCGGCCTGTGGCTCACCGGCGTGGCAGCCTCGTCCCTTCAGGCCCACGAGGCGATGCCGGGGGCCGCGGCCCTCACGCTGGCGGGGATCCGCCGGTCGCAGGTCCCGCCGCCCAGGCCCGTGGGATCGGCGCTCGGGTCGCTGCGGCCGACGGTTGCCGCTGCGCTCGGGCTGCGGTCCGGGACGCCCGTGATCTGCGGCGTGAACGACGGCGCGGCATCGATGCTCGGGGCCGGTCTCCTGCAGGCCGGGGACGCGGTGGACACCGGCGGGGCATCGGGCGGGATCGCGATCTACGCCGATCGGGCCGTGCGCGTCGAGGGGCTCTACTGCGCCCCGGCGCCGCTTCCGGGGCGCTGGGCGGTGGGCGGGGCGATGGCGGCCCTCGGCGCGTCCGTGGACTGGCTGCGCGCCACCGTGCTCGGCGACCGCTGGACAATGGCCGAGCTGTTCGCCGAGGCGGCGGACGTTCCCCCCGGGGCGGACGGCCTCCTGTTCCTGCCGTACCTGGCCGGCGAGCGGGCGCCGGTGTTCGACGAGGGGGCGCGGGGGGCGTTCGCCGGTCTGACGCTCGCCCAGGGACGCGGGCACCTCGTGCGAGCCGTGCTCGAGGGCGCGGCGTACGCCATGCGCCACGTGGCCGAGCCGCTGGCCGCGGCAGGCGCGCCGGTCACCTCGCTTCGGCTCGCTGGCCGCGCCACGCCCGGAGACCTCTGGGGCCGCATCAAGGCCGATGTGCTCGGCGTGCCCGCCGTTGTCCCGGCCGTGGGGGAGACGGCGGTGGTTGGCGCCGCCGTCCTGGCGGCGACCGGCTCCGGGGCGATGCCGGATCTCGCGTCTGCCGTCGCGGCGATGACGGGCAGCGCCAGGCGCCTCCCGCCCGATCCCGAGGCGCGCGCCGTCTACGACGCGGGCTATGTGCGATACCGGGCGCTGTACCCGGCGCTCCGCGCGGCCGGGATCGGGGGGTAGCGGCCGGGTCCGAAAGGGTGCCCCGCCGTCCCTCGCCGCGGGACGGCCGTCCCGCCAGGGGCTGCCTGCGCACTGGTTCGCATCTCGCGGAACCATCCACGCTGGCGGCCGGTCGGCCTGCGCCGTGCCGCTCGCTGAAGCGCCCGCGCCCGACTCGCCCCCGGCCCGGCCCCTCGCCGACACCGCCACCCGCTCGCGCCGCGAGCGCGCCGCGAACACAGCGGGTCAGGCTCGCTCGCGGCCGCCAGTTCCGCCAGACTGGAACCACCGCGCGGGAGCCTTCCGGCGCGAGACCCAGCGGGATCCCTCCGGCGCGAGACCCAGCGGCCGGGCCAGACCGGGCCGGCGACCAGCCGTGGCGACGGCCGCAGGTTCGGGCCCGCCCGATGGCCCGCCGGCCCGCCCGATGGCCCGCCGGCCCGCCCGATGGCCCGCCGGCCCGCCGGTGATAGCATCCCGGCCAGAGCCTTCGGGGCAGGGTGCAACTCCCGACCGGTGGTAGGGCCTGGCACAGTCCAGGCGAGCCCACGAGCCGACCCGCGGACGATCTCCCTGGGCCAGCAGATCCGAGGCGCGGCGCAAGCCTCGCCGGCCGGAGCCGACGGTACAGTCCGGATGGAAGAAGGCCGCGGTCGGTTGCGCGTGCGCGCGGCCGTCGCTCTGCCCCGTCGAGCCCTGAGCAGCGACGGAGGTTCGGCAGATGCACCCGGTCCCGGAGCCCGAGGCGACGATGGCGACGCCGTCCGCGCACGGCCGCGGCACCGGCGCCGGCATCAGGCTCTCCGGCATCGGGCTCACCTTCCACGGCGCCCACGGCGCTCCGGCCACCCGGGTCCTCGAGGGGATCGACCTCGAGATCGCCCCTCGCGAGGTGGTCGCGCTCATCGGCCCGAACGGCTGCGGCAAGTCCACGCTGCTGCGGGTGCTGGCGGGCCTCCTGGCGGCCGATGCCGGCACCGTGTCGATCGACGGCCAGACGGTGACCGAACCCGACCCGCGCGTGGGCCTGGTGTTCCAGGAGCCCCGGCTGCTCGCCTGGCGATCGGCGGAGGCGAACGTGCGGTTCCCGATGGAGCTGGCGGGCTGGTCGAGAGAGCGCCAGACCGCTCGGGCCGACGACCTGCTGGGTCTGGTCGGCCTGCGCGAGTACGCGCACAGTCGGCCCGGCACGCTCTCGGGCGGGACACGCCAGCGCGTGTCGATCGCCCGGGCGCTCGCGCTCGAGCCCAGCCTGATTCTCCTGGACGAGCCGTTCAGCGCGCTCGACGCACTCACCCGCGAGCGGTTCAACCTCGAGCTCCTGCGGCTCTGGGAGCGCACGGGCACGACGATCGTGCTGGTCACCCACAGCATCCCCGAGGCGGTGTTCCTCGCGGACCGCGTCGTCGTCCTGTCGCCCCGCCCCGCCCGCATCGTCGCGGACATCCGCGTGGGGCTGCCGCGCCCGAGGCGCCTGTCCGACCTGGACTCGGCCTTCGTCTCCTCGCTGGCCGCCGACGTCCGCGCGCACCTGGTGGACACCACCGACGACGCCATCGCGATGGAAGAGGCGCGCATGGCGATCCCCGCCGGCCTCACGCCGCGGGATCTGCCGCGACGCTACGCGGAGACGGACCCGGGCACGCCCGCCCTGTTCGACCCGTTCGCGCCGGAGGACGAGTCGTGACGGCAGCCCGTCACCCGCGCCGGCGGCGCCTGCTGGGCACGCTGTCGCCTGTTGCCGCGAGCCTCGCGGTGTTCGTGGTGGCGTGGCAGCTCGTCGTCTTCGTCAGCGGCTTCCCGCCGTACATCCTGCCCGGGCCCCTGTCGGTGGCCGAGGCCTTCGTCCGAGCCTGGACGGACGGCACGATGTGGCCGCACGTCGCCGCCACGCTGGTCGAGGTCCTCCTCGGCTTCGCGCTCGGGGCCTCGGTCGCGATCGTGGCCGGCATCGCCCTCGCGCGCTCGCCGCTCGCGGAGCGGCTGCTGAGCCCCTATCTCGTGGCCGCCCAGGCGACGCCGGTCCTGGCCCTCGCGCCGCTGATCGCGCTGTGGTTCGGCACCGGGCTGCCCTCGAAGCTGGTGATCACCACGCTGATCGTGTTCTTCCCGGTCGCCGTCGCCACCATGGTCGGCATCCGCTCCGTGGACCCCCGCCTGCTCGAGATGGCGCGGAGCTTCCGGGCCAGCAGCTGGCAGACCGTCGTGCGCGTCGAGGTCCCCGCCGCCGGGCCCGTGATCCTGGGCGCCATGCGCGTCGGCGTGACGCTCGCCGTGATCGGCGCGATCGTGGGCGAGTGGGCCGGCGCCAACCGCGGCCTCGGCGTCCTGATCAACGAGGCCCGCGGCTCCCTGTTCGACATCCCGCTGATGTTCGCGGCGCTGCTCCAGCTCGCGATCATCGGCGTGGCCCTGTACCTCGTGATGCTGTTCATCGAGCGCCGGATCGTCGGCGCGCGATGACCCGCCCCGCCCAATAGCCTGGAGGCCCCACCCCGATGCGACCCGTTCCCCGCCGCCTCGCCGCCACCGTCGCCGCAGTGGCGATCGCCGCCGCCGCCTGCGGCTCGACGACGCCCTCGGCCGCGCCCGCCGCATCGTCGGCCGCGCCGGCGTCGTCCGCCCCCGCCTCCTCGCCCGCCGGCGCAGCGACCGCCCTCACCGTTGGCCTGGGCTACATCCCGAGCGTCCAGTTCGCGCAGTTCTACCTCGCCCAGCAGGCGGGCTACTACGCGGCGGCGGGCCTCAAGGTCACGCTCCAGAACGAGACCGACCCCGACCTGATCACCAAGGTGGGCCAGGGCGCGGTGGACATCGGCATCGGCGACGGCACCTCGATCATCCCGGCCGTCAGCCAGGGCATCCCGGTGGTCTACACCGCCACCATCTACGGCACGTTCCCCTCGATCGTGCTGGCCAAGGCGAGCTCGGGCATCAAGACGCCGGCGGACCTCAAGAACAAGAAGATCGGCATCCCGGGCAAGTACGGCAGCTCGTGGATCATGCTCCAGGCCCTGCTCAAGTCGGCCGGCCTCACCACGTCGGACGTCACCATCGTCGAGTTCCCCGACTACGGGCAGGCGGCTGCGCTCCAGCAGGGCGTCGTGGACGCCGCGACCGGGTTCACCAACAACGAGCCGATCCAGCTCCAGAACGCGGGCATCGCCACCACGGTGCTGTCGGTTGACTCGATCGTGCCGCTGCCGGGGCCGGGCCTCGTGACCGGCACCGCGACGCTCAAGGCCAAGCACGATGCGCTGGCGGCCTTCGTCAAGGCCACGCTCAAGGCGATGGACGACATCGCCGCCGATCCCCAGAAGGGCCTCGATGCCACGTTCGCGCTGGTGCCGGACCTGGCCAAGGACAAGGCTCTCCAGGCGCAGATCCTGGCCGCCACCGTGGTGACCTGGAAGAACGCCCGGACCAACGCGCCGTACGGCACCATCGACACGGCCGGCTGGCAGCAGTCGCTCGCCTTCATGACGGGGCTGGGGCTCGTGCCGAACCCGGTGCAGGCATCCGCGCTGACGGACGCGTCGCTCCTGCCGTAGCGTCGCCGGCGCGGGTATCGTTCGCGGTGCCAACGACCGCCCACCCCCCGGGGGATCCGCCATGAACAACCCGCCCGTCCTCCTGCCGACCCGCATCGAGGAGGGCGTCGCCCCGGGGCTCCGCTACCGGACCGAGGGCGAGCTGGTGCCCGTGCTGCACGTGCAGCTCACCGGGCAGGTGCCGCTGTTCTTCGAGCACCACGTGATCCTGTACAAGGACCCGGCGCTGATGATCGGCATGCACGCGGTCGCGGGCGGCTTCAAGCGCATGGTCGCCGGCATGCCGATCTTCATGACCGAGACGCAGGGCCCGGGCGAGGTCGCCTTCTCGCGCGACGACCCGGGCCACGTGCTCTCGCTGCACCTCGGGCCCGGCCAGTCCATCCTCGTCCGGGAGCACCAGTTCCTCGCCGCGACGGGCAACATCGCCTACACCTTCACCCGCGTGAAGGGCATCAGCAACATGCTGTTCGGCGGCACCGGGTTCTTCATCGACCGCTTCGAGGCCCAGCAGTACGAGGGCGTCGTCTGGCTCCACGGCTACGGCAACGTGTTCGAGAAGGTGCTCGAGCAGGGCGAGCAGATCGACGTCGAATCCGGCGGCTGGGTCTACCGCGACGGGTCCGTGTCGATGGCCCAGCAGGTCTACGGCCTGCGGACGGGCGTCTTCGGCGGCAGCGGCAACTTGGTGTTCAACCGGTTCACGGGCCCGGGGCGGGTCGGCATCCAGTCGGCCTACGTGCACCTGCCGACGGACAACTGAGACTGCCCCGGCATCCGGTCGGGCGGCGAGCTCGCGGGCGGCGGCCGCCAGCCGCGGGCGGGGACCGCCAGCCACGCGCCCGCACCGGGTAGAGTTCCACAGGGGGCCCGTAGCTCAGCGGTAGAGCAGGGGACTTTTAATCCCTTGGTCCTGGGTTCGAATCCCAGCGGGCTCACCAGACCGCCCCCGCGCGGCGCGGCGTTCGGGCGCCTGGTCCCTCAGCGCGCCTCGATGGAGCGCTTCGAGAGGCCGAGGAAGTAGCCCTCGATGGCGGTCCTCGGCGCGTCGTCCGGCTTGGCGGCCGCCCCGAGCGCCACGAAGAGCGGGGCGAAGTGCTCCACGGTCGGGTGGGCGAAGGGCATCCCGGGCGCCTTGTCGCGGAACGCGAACAGCGTGTCGAGGTCGCCGCTCGCCAGCGCCTCGGCCGCCCAGGCGTCGAAGTCGCGCGACCACTGCGGGGCGCCCGGCCGGCCGTCCCAGTACTCCGCGATGAACGGCAGCCCGTGCGTCATGAAGCCCGAACCCACGATGAGGACGCCCTCCTCGCGCAGGGGGGCGAGCCGGCGGCCCACGGTGAACAGGTGCTCGGGCTCGAGATCGGGCATGGACATCTGGAGGACCGGGACATCGGCGTCCGGGTACATCGCCAGCAGCGGCACCCATGCGCCGTGGTCCAGCCCCCGCTCGGGCCGGTCGAGGACCGGCTCGCTCGACGGCATCAGCGCCCTCACCGAGGCGGCGAGGTCCGGGGCGCCCGGGGCGGGGTAGGCCAGCTCGTAGTAGCGCTGCGGGAAGCCGTAGAAGTCGTAGACGAGCGGGACGGGCCGCGTGGCGCCGATCGCCATCGGGGCGGTCTGCCAGTGGGCGCTCACCATGAGGATGGCCTTGGGCCGCGGCAGCGCGGCAGCCCAGGCCGCCAGCTCGGCCATCCACACGGCGTCGTCGAGGAGCGGCGGGGCGCCGTGCCCGAGGTACAGCGCGGGGAGCGGCCCCGACGCGGTGGCGTCGGGGGCAAGCGGTGCGGGGCGGGGGTCGGTCACGGGGCGGGGGTCGGTCACGGGGCGGGTCTCGAAACGGGGGGCGACCGCACTACCGTAGCCCAAGATGCTTGACTGTGCAACTTCCTCGCCGACGACGGCGGCCTCGTGCGGTCAGTGGCGCAGCCGCCCGAGGAGCGACCGGGGCCTCGCCGGCCCGAGCAGGCGCGAGGCCAGCGCCCGCGCCAGGGCTTCGTACTCCGCCGGGTCGTTGTAGCGCTGGGCGGACATGCGCACCGCGAGGCCGCTCGGGCCGGCGCCCGGGGCGCGGGCGGCCGGGACCGGGTACGCGATGATCGGCACCTCGATCCGCTCCTCGGCGAGCAGCTGGCCCTGCAGGCGCTCGGCCGCCTCCTCCACTGGGGCGAGGCCGGGCAGCGGGATCGCCGCCATCGAGCCCAGCATCGAGTCCGGGGCCGGGCTCGGGATGCCCAGCGCGTAACAGACCGCATCCCGACCGTGCCGGGCGAGCGCGGCGTTGTCGGCCATGAGCCCCGGCCAGCCGTCGGGGTGGAGCCCGCCCACGAAGCGGATCGCGGCGGGGAGCGTCAGGATCGGTGTCGGGTCAGAGGTGCCCAGCCAGTCGAACAGCCGCCGGAACCGCGGTCGGTCCGGCCGCTCGTCGTTGAGGCCGTGCGAGACCACCAGCGGGCGGAGGCGGTCGCGCAGGTCGGCGCGGGCGTGCAGCACGGCCGCGCCCTTCGGAGCGCACAGCCACTTGTGCCCGTTGCCGGTCCACCAGGCGGCGCCCAGCCCGTCGATGTCAACGGGCACCATCCCGGGAGCGTGCGCCGCGTCCACCAGCGTGTCCACGCCGTGGCGGTCCAGCTCGCGGACGAGCGGCGCCACGGGCAGGACCAGGGCCGTGGGCGAGGTGACGTGGCTGACGAGGGCGAGCCTGGTCCGGCGCGTCACGGCCTCCAGGTACGCCTCAACGGCCTGCGCCGGGTCGTGGATGGGGAACGGGACGTGGCACAGGGTGACCTTCGCCCCGTCCCGATCGGCCGCCGCGCGAAGGGCGTTGAGCGTGGCGTTGTACTCGTGGTCGCCCGCGAGCAGCTCGTCGCCGGGCCGGAACCGGAGGGAGGCGAGCACGGTGGACACGCCGGTCGTGGCGTTCGGGACGAAGGCGATCCCGTCGGGATCGGCGTGGAGGAAGGCGCCGACCTCGGCGCGGACGGCATCGAGCAGCGGCTCCAGCTCGCGCGCGAGGAAGCGCACGGGCTCCGCCTCGAGCCGGTCGCGCCATGCCCGCTGCGCCTCGAGCACGGGCTCCGGGCACGCCCCGAACGACCCGTGGTTGAGGAACGAGACCTCCGGGTCGAGGCGCCACGGCGAGCGGTCGAACGTGCGGTGGGGCACACCGCGACGATAGCCCACGCGCTGGGCGGGTTTCGGGCGCCCTCGCAGCCCGCGACGGCCGGCGCGGGCCGCGCGCGACTACCGGTACTCGACCGGCGGCTTGCGGCCCCGGCGCCTCGTGCCCGGCTCGGCGGCCGCCCCGACCTCCGGCCCCCCGCCCGGCGTCACGTTGATCGTCGGGCGGCCCGGGGCCCTGCGCCTCGCGCCCAGCAGCCGCCCCGCCTTCTCGAGTCGCGCCCGGCCGGCGGCGTACGGAGCCACGTAGAGCACCACCAGGACAGGCAGGAGGTACCGCGACCCGACCCCCGCGTCAACGCCGGCGAGGACCAGGACGACGTACACGAACCACGCGGTCATCAGCGCGCCCGACGTCCAGCCGGCCTCGTGCAGGCGTCGCACGGGCAGCGTCGCCAGCAGCGCCGCGAGGATGAACGTCAGGATCAGGGCGGGGGTCATGTCGCGGGCCATGATAGGCCCCGGCCCAGGCCCGTGATCCCGGCCCAGTCGCGAGGCGTGGGCCGGCCGGCCCAGTGCGGGCGGGCCGTCGGCTAGGATGGGCGGCACCGCATAGGAACTTCCCGTGGCTGCCCGTCTGTCCGCCTGGCTCGAGCGCTGGGGTCCCGTGCTCCCGCTGCTGCTGGCCGAGGCGGTCGTCGCACTGGGGTTCGGCGCCATCCTGCCGATCCTGCCGCTGTACTACACCAAGCACGGCGTTGACCTCCCCACGCTGGGGGTCGTCGTGGCGGCGTGGCCGGCCGCCCGCCTGGTGGGCGAGCCCGTGCTGGGGCGGGTCGCGGACCGCGCCTCCCGCAAGGCGATGATGGTTGCCGCGCTGGTCGTGTCGGGCGTGGCGGTCGTCCTGCCGCTCGCGCTGGTCGGCCCGGTCGCGTTCGTCGCGCTCCGCGCGCTGGCCGGCTTGGCGGGCGCCGCCTACGACCCGGCAGCCCGGGGGTACCTGACGGACGCCAACCCGCCAGAGCGCCACGGCGAGACGTTCGGGCTGTACAGCGCCGCCCAGATGGGCGGGTTCATGCTCGGGCCGGCGGTCGGCGGCCTCGCGGCGTCCGTCACCGGCGAGGCCACCGTCGTCTTCTGGGTGTGCGGCGCGGCGTACGCCGTGTCGGCGGTGCTGGTGGCCCTGCGCGTCGCCGACCGGCCGCGACTCGCAGCCCACGGACAGGCCGAAGCGGTTGTCGAGCCGAGCGCTGAGGCGGCCCGCGCCGCGACCGGGCTCGCCAGCCCCGGCGGATCGGGGCCGTCCGGCAGCGCGGTGTCGACGCATGCGCCCCGCCTGCTCAACCGATTGCTGGTCGTGGCCCTCGTGCTCAACGCGGGAGCCTTCCTCGCAGGCGGCACCTACGAGGTCATCTGGAGCGTCTACATGACCAGCCTCGGCGCCAGCATCGGGCTCATCGGCGTGTCGTTCGTCACGTTCTCGCTGCCGGTCCTCGTCCTGTCGCCGCTCATCGGCCGCTTCGTGGACCGCGAGGGCGGCTATCTGACGATGGTCGTCGGCGGCGCCGGCGTGGCCGCCTGCGGCCTGCTCTACCCGCTGGTCCCGAGCCCCTGGTGGATGGTGGCCCTCGGCCTCGTGGAGGGCACCGCCGCCGCCATGTCGTGGCCGTCGCTGTACATGCTCGTGGCGCGCGCCGCGCCGGCAGGCCGGAGCTCCACGGCACAGGGCCTGTTCGGGGCAGCGGGGACCACCGGGACCATCGCCGCCTCGATGGTCGCGGGCTGGCTGGCGGCCGTGGACCTCCGGCTGCCGTTCATCGGCATGGGTCTCGCGACGCTGCTGCTGCTCGCGGCTGGGGCGGCGATCGGCGGGGAACGCCTGTGGGACGCCCTCCAGCCGCACCCGGGGGTCGAGGCCCGGGCCGCGGGACAGCCGACTTGAGCGGCCCCCGTTCACCAGCGCTGCCGCGGGCCTGCCTTTTGACGGGTGCCGCGATTGCGGGTAGGATAACCGTCCCATCGCGGGGTGGAGCAGCGGCAGCTCGTCGGGCTCATAACCCGAAGGTCAGGGGTTCGAATCCCCTCCCCGCAACCATCGACTTTTCCTGAAACCCCGGGACCCGACCACCCCGGGGTTTCGCTTTGTCCGGGCCGGGCGAACCGGCATCCGTGGCTCTCGCCGCGTCAGGCCGGGGCCGCGGTCCCAGCCACGCCGCCCGAGGCGCGCCGGCGGAGCATCGCCGCCACCACGAGGCCCGCCACCAGCAGCGCGCCCACCAGCGCGGTCCCCGCCACCAGCGCCGTCCCCGCCTCCTTCACCGCGACGCCAACGTACGCCCAGACGATCACCCACCCGTACGCCGCGTCGCCGAAGCGCCCGACGAAGCGGGCCGCGATGGCGATCCCGACCATCAGCACGACGGCGGCGACGGCAGGCGCGGCGCCGCCGGCGTCGATGCCCAGCGACTGGCCGGTCTGCGCGACGTTGGCGATGGTGGCCACGGTGATCCAGCCCAGGTACACCGACCACGGTGCGCGGGCCAGCCAGTACGCCGAGCCCCGCAGCAGGCCCCGGTGGCGCCACAGCCGGAAGTGGATCGCGATCAGCGTGATCAGCAGCGCCGCGATGACCGGCACCGTGAGGACGAACACCCGGTACTGGAACAGCACGATCCACAGCGAGTTGAGCACGCCGCTCAGGGCCGGCAGCCAGCCGAGGTCGCGCAACACGTCGCGCTCGCGATTGCGCGGCAGCGCCTGCCACACGGAGAACGCGCCCAGCAGCGTGTAGATCAGGCCCCAGATGGAGAACACATAGCCGGCCGGGATCACGTAGACGTGGAAGCTGTCGCTGATCACGTTGGTCGCCTGGCCGCCTAGCGGGATCGCAATGGCCGCGGCGTTGAGGGAGATGGTCAGCAAAAAGGCCGCGACCGTGACGGTCTGGCGGCGGGTGTCGGAGCGCATGGGCGGGATCCTCGGCGGGGTCGGTTGCTGCCCAGTATTCGCGCCGCGGGCGGCCGCGGATCGGCGGGCTGCGCGGCCGGTCCAGGTCGTTGGCCGGTCAGCCCTCCGGCGGCACCGGCGCGGACAGGTACGCGCGGTACCTCTCCGGGTCCACGTTGCCGCCCGACACGACGCCCACGATCGGCCCGTCGGCCGGGTCCAGGCCCAGCTCCCGCGCATGGAAGCGCATGGCGGCGACCGGCAGCGCGCCCGACGGCTCCACCACCAGCCGCGCCTCCTCGGCGGCGAGGCGCACGGCGGCGGCGATCTCCGCCTCCGACACGGTGACGACGCGCTCCATCTGCACCGCCAGGTGGGCGAAGTTGAGTCGCCCCAGCGACTGCGTCCGGGTCCCGTCGGCGATGGTGCGGCTGACCCGATCGGCCTCCCAGCGGACGATCTGCCCGGTCTCCAGCGACTCGCGCGCGTCGGCGGCCAGCTCGGGCTCCACGCCGATCACCCGAGCGCGGGGCGCCAGGGCGCGGACCGCCGCCGCCACGCCGCTCGCCAGCCCTCCGCCGCCGATCGGCACCAGCACGGCAGCCACCTCGGGCAGGTCCTCCGCGATCTCCAGGCCGCAGGTGCCCTGGCCGGCCACGATCCGGGGATCGTCGTAGGGCGGGATGATCGCGAGGCCGCGCTCGGCGGCGATCTGCTCCGCCACCCGCCTGCGCTCGTCGGACGCGGTGCCCACCACCACGACCTCGGCGCCGTCCGCCTCGACGCGTGCCCGCTTGAGCGCCGGGGCATCCGACGGCATGACGATGACGGCCGGCACGCCGAACAGCCTGGCCGCCCGGGCGACGCCCTGGGCGTGGTTGCCGGACGAGTACGTGATCAGCCCGCGGGCGCGAGCGTCGGGCGGGAGCACCGCCGCGGCGTGGTAGGCGCCGCGCAGCTTGAACGCGCCGATGGGCTGGAGCGACTCGGCCTTGAGCCACTGGCGCCGCTCGGGGGCGCCGAACGGGACGAGCGGCGTGTGCAGCGCCACGCCGGCCAGCACCCGCGCGGCCGCCCGGATCTCGTCCAGCGTGACCAGGCGGGGCGTGCCGGGCGAGGCGCCCGCGGTCACCGGTGGCGCCCGGCGGTCGCCTTCTTCTGGCAGTCGATGCAGTGGGCCGCGGACGGCAGCGCCTCGAGGCGTTCGGGGGCGATTGCCCGGCCGCAGGTGACGCAGATGCCGTAGGCGCCCGCGTCCAGCCGCGCGAGTGCCGCGTCGACAGCCTCGATCAGCTGCTGGTTGTGGTCGCGGAGCGCGAGGTCCCGCTGCTGGGCGAAGACCTGGCTGGCAGCCGCCGCCTGCGACCCGTAGGTCATCGGGTCGGGCGCCTGGATCGTGGTCTCGCGCTGCTCGTCCAGGAGGCGCTCACGCTCCTCCAGCAAGGCCGCTCGGGCGAGATCGAGGGGCGTCGGGTCCATGGCGGCATGCTACTCCCGGCTGGGGTAGCCTCGGAGCCTGCAACCCGCCGGGCGCCCGTCGTCCGGCGCCACTCCCGTTCCCACGGTAGGAGCGAACACCGGTCATGGCCATCGCGAAGGACCCCGTCTGCGGCATGGACGTGGACACCGAGAAGTCCAAGCTCTCGATCGAGCACGAGGGGCAGACCTACTGGTTCTGCGGCAAGGGCTGCCTGCTCGAGTTCAAGGACGACCCGGACAAGTACCTCGACCCGAACTACGTCCCGCAGGGGATGTGACCTCGTCCCGCCAGGGATCTGGAGCGGCGCCGGGCGGTTCGCCCCCGGCGCCGCTCTCGTTGTCGGGCCGGTGCCCGGGGGCGGGGGCAGCGGCCCGGACACCGCGGACGGAGATAAGCGGGCGCTAAGTCGGCCCGCTTAGGCTCCGCGGTCCGTTGGCTCGACCGAGGGCACCCCGGGAGCGGCCGCCGACGGCATCTCGGCCCGGGCAACCGGGCGAGGAGGCTTCGATGTGGCTTCGCGTTCGCCGGGCGGCCCTGGCGCTGTCGCCCTGGATCGCGCTGGTCGTGCTCGTCGTGCCCCACGCGGCCAAGCGGTGGTAGCCGTGAGCGCGGCCGACGTCCCGACGGGTGGCGAGGCTGCCAGCCGGCGCTGGTAGGCGTGACGCCGCCCGGGTCCGCGCCGCCCGACCGCGGACCCGCTGGCCGGCCCGCCCGCGGCGCGCCGGGCGCCGTCCGGGGTGCGCGCGCCCCGGACGAGTGCGTCCGACGAGCGCGTCCGCGGCGCTCCGCGCCCGCCTCCGGTGGTACGCTTCGGGCTGCCTCGGCTCGTCCGATGAATTGGCCGCTTCTTCGATCAGGAGACAACCCGCGATGGCGTATGTGATCGCCGAGCCCTGCGTCGACGTGATGGACACCGCATGCGTGTCGGTTTGCCCGGTGGACTGCATCCACCTGGAAGAGGGCAACGACCGGATGCTGTACATCGACCCGAACGAATGCATCGACTGCGGTGCCTGCGAGCCGGAGTGCCCGGTCAACGCCATCTTCCCCGAGGAGAGCCTCCCGGCGCAGTGGGCCGGCTACACGGCGATCAACGTGCAGTGGTACTCGGACAAGGCCGCGGCCCGTGCCGCCCTGGACGCGCTCAAGCCGCGCTGATCGCGGCCGGTCGGCGCGCCGACCGCCAACCCGTCACGGCCCCGCCCTCGAAGCGGGGCCGTTTCGATTCCTGGCGCAGTCGGCCAGCACCCGCCCGGGGGCCGTCGGCGTCGCGCCGTCAGCGCCAGGCGCCGGCTCGACCGACCCGCTCGGACCGGGCCCGTGGACCTGGCCCGTAGACTAGGCGCGTGCGCATCGTCTCGCTCCACCCCGCCGCCACCGAGATCGTGTTCGCGCTCGGGCTGGGCGACGAGCTCGTGGGCGTGACGGCCTACTGCGACGAGCCGCCGGAGGCTCGCGCGGTTCCGGTCGTCGCCCGGCTCTCCGGAGCCGCGCGAGCCGGGCTGCCGGGGCCCGGGCTGCTCAAGCTCGACCGCGAGGCCCTCGTGGCCGCGGATCCGGACCTCGTCATCCTCTCCGACTCGAGCCGCGTCTGCGCGGTTGGTGCCCGCGACATGCGGGCGATCGCCGACAGCATCGACGAGGAGATCGCGGTGCTCACCCTGGACCCGGTCTCGGTGGAGGGCGCGCTCAA
Organism: Chloroflexota bacterium; assembly: GCA_021783595.1. GTDB lineage: Bacteria > Chloroflexota > Limnocylindria > Limnocylindrales > CSP1-4 > CAIXZV01. The sequence goes on from JAJXTS010000041.1 coordinate 14,330, forward strand.
CGCGATCCAGACCGTGGGCGCCATGACCGAGGCGGAGGACGAGGCGATGGACGTTGTGGCGGGCCTCCGCGAACGCCTCCAGGCGATCGAGGCCATCGTCGTCGCACGCCGTGACCACGGCTTCCAGGCGCCGCGGATCGCCGCGCTCGAGTGGCTCGACCCGCCCGTGTCCGTCGGCCGCTGGGTCCCCGAGCAGGTGCGCCTGGCGGGCGGCTGGGAGCTCCTCGGCCGCGAGGGGGAGCGGGGCGCGGCCACCTCGTGGCACGCACTGCGGGAGGTGGACCCCGAGATCATCGTCCTGATGCCGGCGGGGATGGACCTCCCGACGACCCTCGCCGCCTGGGCCTCGACACCGCGGCCGGCGGGCTGGGACGACCTGGCGGCGGTTCGCGCCGGGCGGGTGTTCGCGGTGGACGGCTCAGCCTACTTCTGGCGGCCGGGACCGCGCCTGGTGGACGGCATCGAGGTGCTCGCCGAGATCGTGGACCCGGTTGCGTTCGCCGGGGTCGCGCCCGGCGACAGCTTCGCGCCGGTGGCCTGAGCCGGCCCTGGCGGTGCCCGGCCGATGCGGCAGGCCGCCTGCCCGGCCCGGCAGCGGGTGCCCGAGTGCGCGGTGGTATTCTCCGGCGCGATGTCCCCCCTCGCGGATCGCACCATCGCGACCGTCGGCTCCGGCGTCATGGCCGAGGCCATGATCGTCGGCCTGCTCAACGACAAGCTCGTCGAGCCCGAGCACATCGTCGCGAGCCACCCCCGTGCCGAGCGCCGTGCCGCGCTCGCGGCGACCCACGGCATCCGCACGGTCGCGTCGAACGTCGAGGCCGTGATCGGCGCGGACGTCGTCATCCTCGCGGTCAAGCCGCAGATGCTCGCCAAGGTGGGCCGAGAGATCGGGCCGCACCTCCACGAGGGGCAGGTCGTCCTCTCGGTCCTGGCCGGGCCCACGTCGGCCGCGCTGGTGTCCGCGCTGGGCCATGACCACGTCGTCCGCGCCATGCCCAACACACCCGCCCGCATCGGGGCCGGCATGACGGTCTGGTACGCCACGCCCGCCACCACCGACGAGCAGCGCGCCCAGGCGAAGGCGCTCCTGTCCGCGCTGGGCGCCGAGCTCGAGGTGGAGGACGAGAAGTGGGTCGCCATGGCGACCGCCGTCTCCGGCACCGGCCCGGCTTACGTGTTCCTCGTCATGGAGGCGCTCATCGACGCGGCCGTGCACCTTGGCTTCCCGCGCCACATCGCGCACGACCTGGTCATCGAGACGCTCGAGGGCTCCACTCGCTTCGCGAAGCAGTCCGGCGACCACCCGGCCGTGCTGCGCAACATGGTGACCTCCCCGGGCGGCACGTCGGCGGCCGCCCTGCACGAGCTCGAGTCGGGCCGCCTGCGCACGGTCCTGTCCGAGGCCGTGTGGGCCGCGTTCCGGCGCACCGTGGAGCTGGGCGACCAGATCGAGGCGCAGCTGGGCGCCAACGAGCCGAAGCCGGGGCGCGGCTAGGCCTTCGCGGCCAGCGCCGCCTCGAGCGTCGCGATCTTGTCGAGCAGCGTGTTGAGCGCGGTGTCCTGCGCCTTGAGGTGCTCCTGGATCTGGCGGGCCTCGTGGAAGGTGGCGTCAGCGTCCTTGTAGGTCATGTCGGCGCGCTTGTCCGACGCCTTGCCGAGGATGTTCTGCCCGACCATGATCACCGACAGCATGACCAGCTGGATGAACGTCTGGCTCACCCACTGGATCAGCGGCAGCAGGCCGCCGCCGATCGCGTCCGGCAGCACGATAAGGGCCAGGATCGCGAACGCGTAGGCGCACCACATCGTTCCCACCGCGGTCGTCAGGGCCAGCGCGACCTTCCCGTTGAACCCGACGTGCTCGTCGGTGGTCTTGGGCGGCCCGGCCACCTTGCGGCCCTCGATGCGGGGGTGGGGGACGTGCTCGAACGCGATGGTCATCGGGGTCTCCCCGCCGGCCTGGCCGGCGCTTCCACATCGCGGCCCGGAGGGACCGCACGGCTTGGAATCTATCCGCCCGGGCGCCGCCCCGCCCGCACTATCCTTCGAACCGATGACCACCCCCCGAGCCGCCGCCGCCCAGCTGTCCGAGGCCG
>JAJXTS010000042.1:0-12715 GCA_021783595.1 Chloroflexota bacterium
CCACGGAGCCGCGTTTGGACGGCCCGGCCGGCCGGGTTTCGGCCCGGGCCCCGGCGGGCGGGCGCGGCGGGGCGACATGCAGGCGGCCATCCTGGGCCTGCTCGCGGAGGCGCCGATGCACGGCTACCAGCTGATCCAGGAGCTCGCCAGCCGCAGCGGCGGCGCGTGGACGCCGGGTCCGGGCTCCGTCTACCCGACGCTGCAGGCGATGGAGGAGCAGGGCCTGATCGCCGGGGAGCAGGACGGCAGCCGCCGCGTGTTCTCGCTCACCGACGCGGGCCGCGAGGCGGTCGCGACCCAGGCCGAGGGCCAGGCGCCCATGCCGTGGGAGCAGATGGCCCAGGCGTCCGGCCCGCGGCTGGCGCTCCGGCAGGCCGTGGGGGCGCTGTTCGCCGCCGTGGCCCAGGTCGAGCGGACCGGCACCGACGAGCAGGCCGAGAAGGCCACCGCCATCGTTGACCAGTCCCGCAAGGCGCTCTACCTGCTCCTGGCCGAGTAGCGGGTCCCCGCCCCAGCGTCCCGCCTGGCGCTGGGGCCCCCTCGGCTAGGGCCCCGCGAACCGCTCGCCGGCGTAGCTCACGAACCGCGTCTGGGCCTTCTTGAACCACAGGTCGATCTCGCCGGTGGGGCCGTTGCGGTGCTTGGCCAGCTTGAGCTTCACGACCTCGCCCTCTGCCTGCTGGTCGTCCGCGCCCCGCTCGCGCTCGCGATACAGGAACATGACCAGGTCCGCGTCCTGCTCGATGGAGCCCGATTCGCGCAGGTCCGAGAGACGCGGCTCCTTGGACTCGCGCATCTCGGGCTGGCGCGACAGCTGGCTCAGCGCAATGACCGGGACCTTGAGCTCGCGCGCGAGCGCCTTGAGCCCGCGCGAGATCTCGGACACCTCCTGGACCCGGTTTGCGTCCCGGGTCGTCGTGGACGACTGCATGAGCTGGAGGTAGTCCACGATCACCAGGTCCAGGCCGGACTCCGCCTGGAGGCGGCGAGCCTTGGTGCGCAGCTCCATCGTCGTGATGTTGGGCGTGTCGTCGATGTAGACGGGCGCCTCGGAGAGCGCGTTCATTGCCGGCGCGATGCGCGCGAAGTCCATCTCCTCGAGGAAGCCGCTCCGGAGGCGCTGCGAATCGATGCCCGAGACGGACGAGAGGAGCCGGAGCACGAGCTGCTCCTTGCTCATCTCGAGGCTGAAGACGCCCACGCTCATCTTGTCGCGGACCGACGCGTGCTCCGCGATGTTGAGCGCGAAGCTGGTCTTGCCCACCGACGGACGGGCGGCGAGGATCACGAGGTCACTCTTCTGGAGGCCCGTGGTGAGCGCGTCGAGGTCCGTGAAGCCGGTCCGGACGCCACTGATCTCGCCCCGGTGCGCGTGGAGGTAGTCCAGCCGGTCGTACGCGTCGTGCAGGAGGCTCCGCAGGACCGAGAAGCCTGCCGACACCCGCCGCTCGCTGACGGCGAACAGCTCCGCCTCCGCCCGGTCGATCGCCTCGCTGATCTCCGCGGGGTCCTCGTACCCGATGCCCGCGATCTTGCCGGCGGCCCCGATGAGGTTCCGCAGGACCGCCTTGCGCTCCACGATCCGGGCGTACTGGGCGGCGTGCACCGCGGTGGGCGTCTGGTTGGACAGCGTGGCGAGGTACGCCCGGCCGCCGATGGCCTCCAGGTCCCCGCTCCGCTCGAGCGCCTCCGACACGGTGACGATGTCGATGGGCTCCCGCCGCTCCGAGAGGTCAACCATCGCCGAGTAGACGCGCGCATGGGCCTGCCGGTAGAAGTCCTCAGGCTTGAGGAAGTCCGCGATCTCGATCATGGCGTCCCGGTCGATCAGGACGGCGCCGAGCACGGACTGCTCAGCCTCGATGGACTGCGGGGGAAGACGATCGATCATGCGGACCTGACTGTGGGGGGCGGCGTGACGGGTTGAGTGTCACGGACCGGCCGGGCCTCCGCCTAGGGCCTTATCCCCGACTCTCGGTCCCGCGCTCGCCGGGATGTGGACGGCCTGTGGACAGGCGGCGGTCAGTCCAGGCGCCGGATGACGCCGATCAGCTTCCCCTGGATCCGCACCGACGGGTAGAACTGCGGGGCGTAGTTGGGGTTGGCGGGCTGCAGGCGGACGCGGTCCTTCTCGCGGAAGAAGCGCTTGAGGGTGACCGCGTTCTCCTCCACCTGGGCCACGACGATGTCGCCGTCCCGGGCGGTCTCCTGCGGGCGGATGACCACGTAGTCCCCGTCCGCGATGTGCGCCTCGATCATGGAATCGCCGCGCACGCGCAGCACGTAGGCGTCCCCGCCGGCCGCCAGCACGTCCGGGACGGCGAGCGTCTCCGACGCGTCCTGGTAGGCCTCGATCGGCCCGCCGGCGGCGATCTCCCCGACCACCGGCAGCGCGAAGGACTCGCCGGGCATGGCCTGCGGGGTCAGCTCGCTGGACAGGCCGAGCATCAGCGCGGCCGTGGGGGTGAGGCGGATGGCGCGCGACTGCGCGGCCCCGCGCTCGAGGTACCCGTCCTTCTCGAGGATCAGGAGGTGGTGGTGCACGGCCGAGGTGGACGCGAGGCCGACCGCCTTGGCGATCTCCCGCACGGACGGCGGGTAGCCGCGGGCGCGGATGGTCGCCGCGATGACGTCCAGGATCTTGCGCTTGCGTTCAGCGTCGTGGGGGGTCACGGGGGTCTCCTCCGGCTTGGGCCTATCATACCGAACGGATGTTCGCTGTCAACCGGTCACCGGGCCAACGCCCGCCCAGCTCGGCCGCGCCCGCCGGAGCGGGTCCGGAGCGGGTCCGGAGCGGGCCGCCGGGGGCGCGGAATGCGGGTGCTACCATCCCTACTCCCCGGTCTAGCGCTGCGACGCCGCGGGGTGCGTGTGAGGAGCAGGGTGGCTCGAGCTTCGCGGGCGGACCGCGAGACCCGGCGGAACCGTCGACCAGGCGGCAGGCGGCGCATCGGCGTCCGGCGGCTGGTCGGCATGGCGGCGCTGCTGCCGATCGCCAGCCGGGCCCCGCAGTACGGTCGGCTGCTGCTGGACCTGCTGCTCGACGAGCGCACGCCGATGTCGCGCAAGGTTGCGCTGGCCGCGGCGGCCGGCTACGTCGCCGTGGGGCGGGACCTGATCTCGGACCGGGTCCCGGTGCTCGGCGGCCTGGACGACCTGATCGTGGTCGTGGTGGCACTCGACGTGTTCCTCGACGGCATCCCGGGCGACGTCCTCGACGAGAGGCTCGAGGCGCTCGGCGTGGACCGCCGGGCGTTCGAGAGCGACGTCCGGAGGATCCGGCGCTTCACGCCGACGCCGGTGCGGCGTATCGTTCGGCGTCTGCCGGGTGCATTCTCACTGGCAGGGGAGGCCCTGCGCCACAGCCAGCTCGGGCCGAGACTCCGGGGCTGGGTCAGCAACTAGGAGGGTTCGATCGCGTGAAGGTGATCCTGACGAAGGACGTCGCGAAGCTCGGCAAGACGGGCGAGATGAAGACGGTCACGGACGGGTACGCCCAGAACTTCCTCATCCCGCAGAAGCTCGCCGTCTCAGCGTCCGGCGGCGCCTTCCGCGCGTACCAGCACGACATCGCGTCGCGCGAGGAGAAGCGGAAGCGCGAGCGCGAGGATGCCGAGATCGCGGCAACCCGCATCGGCTCCACCACGCTCACCATGGGCGTCAAGGTGGGCGAGGGCGGCAAGCTCTACGGCTCCATCAACACCCAGGACATCGCGGAGGCGCTCGGGCGCCGCGGCATCGTGGTGGACAAGCACAAGATCGACCTCGACAGCCCGATCAAGTCGCTCGGCACCTACAAGGTGGCCGTGAGGGTCCTGGCGGGCATGACCCCGGAGGTCACGATCGTCGTCGAGCCCAAGGGCTGACGGGCGTTCGCGCCGCAGCGCCGATGCCGACCTAGGTCGCGACGCTCGTGGGCGGTGCCTGGACCGCGCGGCCCTCGGGGCGCCTGGCGTTCCGGGCGCCCCGCCTGCCCGCTGGGCTCGGCGAGGCGCTGTGGCTGTTCGCCGTCATGCGCGTCGGGCTGAGCCTGTTCGCGCTGTTCGTCATCGCGCATGTCGCCTCTGTCCCCACCAGCTGCCACTTCGAGCTCGCCCTCGACCACTGGCTGACGGTCCCGCCGCTCGCCTCCTCGCCGTCGGAGTTCCCGCTCGTCGGCGTCTGGCAGCGCTGGGACGCCTGCTGGTACTCGAAGATCGCCACCTTCGGCTATGAGGCGGCGGAGGATTCCGCCAGCTTCTGGCCGGCCCTGCCGGCGGCGATGCACGTCGTCGCGATCCCGCTCGGCGGCGACGTCGCGCTCGCGGGCCTGATCGTCGCCGCGGTCTCGTACATCGTCGCCATCGTCGGCCTGTACCGCCTCGTCCGGATGGACTGGGACGAGGAGCTCGCCCTCCGGACGAGCCTGTTCATCTCGATCGCACCCGCCGCGCTGTTCCTGTTCGCGCCGTTCACGGAGGCGCCGTTCCTGGCGGCGACCGTGTGGGCCCTCTACGCCGCCCGCCAACGACGCTGGGGAATCGCCGTGCTTGCGGCGCTGGTGGCGAGCCTGACCCGGACCCAAGGCGTGTTCCTGGCCCTGCCGCTCGCCTGGGAGGCGTGGAGCGCGTGGCGCGAATCCGGCCGCCGCGGGCCGCTCGGCCTGCCGTCGCTGGGCTCGCTCGCGGCGACGGCGGTCCCGGTCGCGGGGCTCGTCGGCTTCATGGTCGCCACCAAGGTGTGGACCGGGCGGACGCCACTCGACACGCAGGACGTGTGGGGCGGCCGGAACTTCCACTGGCCATGGGACACGGCGGCGGCCGCGCTGCAGTGGGTCGTCGAGCACCACGACTCGCTCGAGGCGCTGAACCTCGCGATGCTGCTGCTGTTCATCGCCCTCGTGCTGATCGGGATCCGGCGCCTGCCCGCCTCCTACTCGCTGCTCGCCATCCCGCAGGTCGCGCTGCTCGCCATCCGGATCCAGCCCACCCCGCTGACCTCGACCGTCCGGTACCTGGGCGTCGTGTTCCCGGCCTTCGTGGTGCTGGCGATGCTCCTCAACGGACGGCGGCGCGAGTGGGCGTGGGGGATCGCGTCTCTGCTGGCCGTCGGCGCCCTGACCTGGATGTGGGTCATCGGCGACTGGGTTGCTTAGCCCGCGCCCGGTTGCCGTCGCGAGCCGCGCGCCCCGAGGGCGACCCCAGCCCTAGTAGGCGACGAAGCCGATCCCGATCGCCCAGATGGCGTACGCGCAGAAGCCCACCGAGAGGGCCGCCGCCGCCTTCGAGCGCCACGTCCACCGCCCGCCCGCGAACGCCGTCGCCAGGATGACGAACAGCAGGACCTGGAAGTCCAGGCTGAAGCGGTAGCCGAACTGGCTGATGCCCACGTTGCCGTGGATCAGGATCGGGACCGCCACGAGCGCGGTCGCGACCGCGGCCCACCACACCATGGGCGACTTCCGGTCCGCCTTGGCCAGCCACAGGTAGAGCGGGGTCGTCAGGAAGATCCCCAGCCCCCACCACGACGGCTGGAGCCACGGCGCGCTGTCGGCGTAGTTCCAGCTCCGGAACAGCAGCGCGAACAGGTTGCGCGGGATGTACCAGACCGACTCGATGCCGTGCTGGGCGTAGATCGGGTCCTGGAGCACGCCGGGGATCATCACGTAGCCCTGGTCCATGACCGTGCCCCAGCGCGCCTCGTTGTAGGCGATGTAGGCGGCCGCCGGGATGGCGAGGCCCACGCCGAACGTCACGACGGTTCTGGCCACCCGGGCCCAGTCGAGGCCCCGAAGCGTGCCCGGGAAGCCGAGCGCCGCCGCCAGCACGAACACGGCCGCGAACCCAGCCGGCAGCCGGCTGAGCGCCGCGAGGCCGATGAGCAGGCCGGCGACCCAGGCGGCGCGACGGCTGAGCGCGACCAGGATCGCCGCCAGCGTGAACCCGACCGCGGCCACATGGGCGAAGTACCAGGCGGAGCCGCCGATCGCGACGAACCAGAAGACGGTGCCGAAGGTGAACACGCCGGTCAGGGCGAGGCGGTCCCGCACGCGCAGGCGCAGGTTGAGGCGGCCGAGGAGGAGGAAGGCGAGCCCCGCGTCGAGGGCCCCGTAGAGCGCGGAGTAGACCTGCGCCGGGAACGACGGGCCGAACAGCGCGACGAACGGCATCGCCAGGACCGCCGGCATGGGCGGGTAGGCGACGTACCACTCGTTGGGCACGCCGGGGACCGGGATCAGCTCGTTGAGCCAGCTGGGCGCCTCGCCGAGCCAGATCCGCCCGTGCAGGAAGGCGTCGGCGAGGCGATTGAAGTAGTCGAGATGCTGCGGGTTCCGGCTGGCGGTGAACAGCAGGACGAGGCCGGACGCGATGAAGGTGGCCACGAAGCCCCACAGGTCCGGGGAGCGCCGCGCCTTCGCCACCGCCGCGGCGCCCTGGGTGCCGCCCATCTCGTCGCGAAGCCGCGTCCCGTGTCCGGCGTCGCGCGGCGGGGCCGGCCTGCGCACGGTGCGCGGCGGCGAGCCGCGGGTCGCGAGGCCGCTCGGTGGCGCTGGCCTCGGCTGCGACGGGGTCGTCATCGGTGCCTCCCGGGTCGTGACGGGGACGAGCCGCGCGGCGCCCGAGGGCGAGACCGGGCAGGGGCCTTCACGACGGCCCGATCATACAGACGTGACCACCCGCACGATCCTCCACGCGGACCTCGACGCGTTCTTCGCGGCCGTCGAGCAGCGGGATCGCCCTGAGCTGCGCGGCAGGCCGGTCATCGTGGGCGGCGGGGGCCCCGGCGACCGCGGCGTCGTCAGCACGGCCAGCTACGAGGCGCGCAGGTTCGGCGTGCACTCGGCGATGCCGCTGCGGACGGCCGGGCGGCTGTGCCCGCAGGGCGTGTTCCTGCCCGTGGACGGGCGCAAGTACCAGGCCGAGGGCCGGCGGGTGATGGCGATCCTCCGGCGGTTCACGCCGCAGGTGCAGCCCGTGTCCATCGACGAGGCGTTCCTCGACGTGACCGCGTCGCGGGCCCTGTTCGGCGACGGCGAGGCGATCGGGCGGGCCATCAAGGCGGCCGTGCGCGACGAGGTGGGCCTGACCGTGTCGGTGGGCGTGGCGGCCACGAAGCTGGTGGCCAAGGTGGCCTCGGACCTGCGCAAGCCCGACGGTTTGGTGGTGGTGCCGCCGGGCGAGGAGGCGGCGTTCCTGGCGCCGCTGCCCATCGCGCGGCTGTGGGGCGTGGGCGAGAAGACCGCCGCCGCGCTCGCCGACTACGGCGTGGTGACGATCGGCGATCTGGCCGCCCTGCCGCCGGAGGTGCTCGCGCGGCGGCTGGGGAAGCACGGGGCCGCCCTGGTCGACCGCGCCCGGGGGATCGACCCGGACCCGGTGGCGACGGGCGAGCCGGCGAAGTCGATCGGCCACGAGCACACCTTCGACCGGGACACGGCCGACCGCGAGGCGATCGAGCGGACGCTGCTCGGCCTGGCCGACGGCGTGGCGGGCCGGCTGCGCTCGGCGGGGCTGCGGGCAGGCACCGTCACGCTCAAGCTGCGCGACGCGGGGTTCGCGACGATCACCCGCCAGGCGACGCTCGCGGCGCCGACCGACCTGACCGAGCCCATCTTCGAGACCTCGCTGGCGCTCCTGCGGCGAGAGCTCCGCGGGCAGCGGATCCGGCTGGTCGGCGTGACCGCCTCGAACCTCCGGGACCCCGAGCAGCTGGGCCTGTTCGACGCGGCCGGGGACCCCCGGCGGCGGGCGGCCGCGGAGGCGCTGGACACGATCCGACGCAAGTACGGCAGTCGGGCCGTGACGCGGGCGCGCCTGGTGCGGGCGCAGGTACCCGAGCCGTTCGAGCGGGACCCGTCCCGGGCGGCGCGGCTCGAGGGTCGCGGCGCCGGAGGGGACGGGAGGGAGGGCCAGCGCGACGGCGGCGGCGCGGCCGCGGCGGGCTGGGACGGCGGTGACAGCGAACCTGTCACGGACGTCGACGAGGATCCCGACAACGAGGCTTGACATCGAACGCCTGTTCGATCTAGTCTCCGTGGCAAACGAACATCCGTTCGCATCCGGACGTGCCCCCGGGTGACGACGACCCCCGCCGAAGGTCCAAGGAGACAGCACGATGGCGATGGTTCGCGTCGCACCGGTTCCGGTCAAGGTCCGCACCGGTCGCTTCAATCGGCTCCCCCAGGAGATCACCTGGGGCGCAGACCGTCTTCCCGTCACCCGCCTGGTGGCCATGCGTGACGAGCGCAGCGCCTACCCTGCCATCACCGGGCCCCGCACGGTGTTCGAGGTGGACACGCCCACGCTGCGCCTCGCGCTGACGTTCGCCCACCGCTCGCGCCGGTGGTCCATCGAGGCGCTGGACAGGGCTGGCCGGACCGCCTGACGCGGTCACCACACGCGGGCCGGGACACCCCTCCCAGGCCCTCGCCGACTGCGGGGCGGGCGCCAGCGTGCTCGCCCCGCGGGCCACGCGAGGCGAGCGGTCGCACGGCCCGGACACCCAGGCGGGCGACAGGCCCGCGTTGGCGCCGCCCTCTACAATCGGCCCGTGGATACCAACATGCGCTTCCGAGACCTCACGGTTGACCAGTTCATCGCAGTCCTCGCATCAGGCGAGCCCACGCCGGGTGGCGGTTCGGCGGCGGCAGTTGCCGGGAGCCTCGGCGGCGCGCTCGTGGCGATGGTGGCCTCCCTGTCCGAGGGCCGCCCCAAGTACGCGGACCACCAGACGCTGCTGGTCGAGGCCAAGGAGACCGGCCAGAAGCTGGCGGACCGGCTGCTCCAGCTGGCGGACGAGGATGCGGCGGCGTTCGACGGTTTCGGCGTCGCCATGAAGATGCCGCGTGACACGGACGAGCAGAAGGCAGCCCGGACCGCGGCGCTCCGGACCGCCGCCCGGGTCGCCACGGAGGCGCCGTTCCGGACGGTGCAGGCCTGCGTCGAGGTGGCCGCGATGGCCGAGGCGATGGCCGGCCGCAGCAACAAGAACGCCTCGTCGGACCTCGAGGTCGCCGGGCTCATGGCCGTGGCGGCTGCCCGCGCGGCGGCGGCGAACGTGTACGTCAACCTGCCCGCGATGGGCGACGAGGCGGCCGCGAACGAGATGATGTCCCAGACGAGCGCGATGGTGGAGGACGTCGAGCGTCTCTCGGCGCACACCCGGGAGATCGTGCGGAGCGGCGAGGGCCGCGCCCCGCTGGCGCGCTGACGGCGCAAGCGGCCGGGGCCGGCCGCGGCGTCAGGCGAAGTTGCCCTGCGTCGCCATGACGAGGCCGGCCACCACAACGAGCGCCAGGATCACGCCCAGCGCGCCCACGCCCCACATGATCCAGTCGACCTCGCCCAGGGTGTCGGCGTGCCCGTGCTCGCCGTGGCCCGCGTCGTGCCCGGTGTCGTGGGCGGGGCCGGTGCCGTGCGCGTCGTGGTGGGTGTCACTCATCGCAGTCCTCGTCTGAACCTCAGGGGCCATTCTCGCACCCCGGCTCGCCCTATTCTTCATCCTGATGCTGACCCTCGTCCTCACCCGCCACGGGCTCACGGACCGCTCCTATCCGGAGCAGCACCTGGGCCAGAAGATCGACATCTCCATCAACGACGCCGGCCGGCGCCAGGCCGACGCGCTGCGCCGCCGCCTGGCGGGGGTCGCGTTCGACCGCGTGATCACGAGCCCCCAGTTCCGCGCCCGCGAGACCGCGGGGATCGTGGCGGGCCGCCCCGACGCCATCGAGGCGGACCCGCGGCTCAAGGAGATGGACTACGGCGCCTGGGAGGGCCGGACCTACGCGGAGCTCGACGAGCTCGACGGCGTCGCCCGGCGGGCGTGGCTCGAGCGGCCCGACGAGCTGCGCTGCCCGGGTGGCGAGTCGGGCGACGACGTGGCGCGTCGCGTGACCGCGTTTCTCGACGACCTGCTCGACGAGCACCGCCGCTGGATGGCTCGCGCGGAGTTCCGCGCGGCCACCGCGGCCGGCGGTCCGTCATCGGCGGCCGGGACCGATCGGCGCGTGCTCGTGGTGGCCCACGGCTCGCTGAACCGAATCCTGCTGTGCGTCGCGCTCGACACGGACGTGCGCCACTTCCGGCAGCGGTTCATCCAGGGCCAGTGCAACCTCACGGCGCTCGCGTTCGCGGATGACGCGGGCGCTCGCCAGGGGACGCTCCTCGTCGGCAACGACACGACCCACCTGCACGGGCCGAAGGACCCGCCCTGGGGGTAGGGGGCGGGCGCAGCGGGCCTTCGGGACGGCCCGGGCGACGGGGCCGCGGCGAGCGGCGGGTCTCCGCCCTGTCGGCCGCTCAGGCCGTCGCGCGGTCCTTCCCCGGCCAGCCGGGCCGCCCGAGGCGCATCCAGAGGAGCACCGCGAGCAGCGCGACCACCAGCACGCCGATCAGCGTGTCGAACGGCTGGAGCGCCTTGCGGATGTCCGTCCAGTGCGAGCCGAGCACCGTCCCGCCCCAGGCCAGCGCGATCGACCACGGCACGGCGCCGGCCATCGAATAGGCGACGAACCGGCCCAGCGGCATCCGCGTCACGCCCGCGGGGAACGAGATGAACGTCCGCACCACGGGCAGCAGCCGCCCGACGAACACCGTCGCCGCGCCGTGGTCCGCGAAGAACCGGTCTGCCGTCTCGATCTCGTGCTCGCGGATCAGCAGGTATCGGCCGTAGCGCTGGAGGAAGGGCCGGCCGCCGTAGGCGCCGATGGCGTAGGCGATGAGCGAGCCGATGGTGTTGCCCACGACCGCGACGACCACGACGATCCAGAAGCCCCACGGCGACCTGGTGAGCGGCTCGATCTGCGCGGGGTCGGAGACCATCCAGCCGGCCATGGGCAGGATCAGCTCGGACGGGAGCGGGATCATCGCCGACTCGATCGCCATCGCGATCAGGACCCCGAGGTAGCCGACGGAGCCGTACAGGCTGGTCAGGAGCGGGAGGGCGATCTGGTCGATGAACGCGAGCACGTGCGGCGCAGCTCCTGCTGGGGTTCGCCGGCGTGCGGGCTTCCGGCACGGACGCGAGGATAGCCGACTATCCTCGGCAGGGTGAGCGACCCGCATTTCACCCCCACGCACGACCCCAACCGCCCGCGCGACATCGTCATCCTGACCGGGGCGGACCTCACCGTCGCCGACGTCGAGGCCGTGGCGCGGGGCACGGCTCGCGTGGCCCTCGATGTCCACGCCCGCCAGCGCATGGCGGAGGCCCGCGCGGTCATCGACACGCTGGTCGCCCGGGGCGAGGTGGTCTACGGCGTCACGACCGGGTTCGGCGACCTGGCCACCACGTTCATCCCGCCGGCCGACGCGGCCCGGCTCCAGGAGAACCTGATCGCCTCGCACGCGGCGGGCGTGGGGCGGCCCTTCCCGCGCGAGGTGGTGCGGGCGATGCTGCTGTTACGCGCGAACACGCTCGCCCTCGGGCACTCGGGCGCGCGCCCGGAGGTCGTGGACCGGCTGCTCGCGTTCCTCGAGCTCGGGATCCACCCCGTCGTGCCGGAGCAGGGGAGCGTCGGCGCGTCCGGCGACCTGGCGCCTCTGGCGCACCTCGCGCTGCCGATCGTCGGGCGCGGCGAGGTGGAGTTCGGGGGGCAGGTCGTGCCCGCGCTGGTGGCCCTGCGGGAGGCCGGCCTGGAGCCGATGGAGCTCGCGCCCAAGGAGGGGCTGGCGCTGCTCAACGGCACGCAGCTGATGTCGTCGCTGGGCGCCCTGCTGCTGGCCGACGCCGACCGGCTCACGCGGACCGCGTCCGTGGCGGCGGCGATGACGCTCGAGGCGATGCTGGGCACCGAGGTCGCCTTCGCGGCGCCGTACCAGCTCGCCCGCCCGCACCCGGGCCAGGTGCGCGTGGCCGCCGAGGTCCGCCACCTGCTGCGCGGCTCGGGCTTCCAGACGGCGCACCACGGCTCGGCGCACAAGGTGCAGGACCCGTACTCGCTGCGCTGCGTCCCGCAGGTGCACGGGGCAATCCGCGACGCGCTCGACCACCTCCGCCGGGTGCTGGACGTGGAGCTCAACTCGGCCACCGACAACCCGCTCGTGTTCCCGTCGGGCGGCGAGGTGCCCACCGACGCGCTGGCGACCGGCGGCGGCCTGGTCATCAGCGGGGGCAACTTCCACGGCGAGCCGATCGCGCTCGCCCTCGACTTCGCGAAGCTCGCGCTGGCCGAGCTCGGTGCCATCTCCGAGCGGCGGACCGCGCTGATGCTGGACCCGCGGCTCAACGGGGGCCTGCCCGCGTTCCTCACGCCGGACCCGGGTCGGAACAGCGGGCTGATGATCGTCCAGTACACGGCGGCCGCGCTGGCGTCCGAGAACAAGGTCCTCGCCCACCCGTCGTCCGCGGACTCCATCCCGACGTCCGCCAACCAGGAGGACCACGTGTCGATGGGCGCGGGGGCCGCGCGGCACGCCCGGACCGTCCTCGCCCACGTGGAGCAGATCCTCGCCATCGAGGTGCTGGCCGCCGCCCAGGCGCTGGAGCTGCGACGGGTCGCGATGGGCGAGGGGGCGCCGATGCCCGGGGAGGGTGTCGTCGAGGCCCTCGCGATCGTCCGGCGGTCCATCCCGCCGCTGGTGGCCGACCGAGAGCCCGGGCCGGACATGGCCGCGGCGCTGCGGCTCGTGCGGTCCGGGGAGCTGGCGGCGCTCGTCGGGTAGGCGCCAGCACGGCCCTCGGTATGCGACCCGGCCCGGTTGGCGATCGCGTCGGCGCGGGCGTTGCGCCGCGCCGC
>JAJXTS010000042.1:12815-16319 GCA_021783595.1 Chloroflexota bacterium
CGCGCCTTGGCGCCCAAGGTCCGCGATACCGCCCCGGGCGGTGCAATGAGCGTCGTGCCTCCTGGGCCAAGTTCGGCGTCTGCCCCGCACACCGCCAAGGGCGGTGCGACGGCCTGAGTTGCCCGTTATCACCGCCCACGGCGGTATCGCGGAGCCCGAGGACCCCCGCCGCGCCGCCCTCGGGCCCGCCGGGTCGCCCTCGACCCCCGCCGGGTCGCCGTACACTCGCGCCATGGCCATCCGCATCGTGGACGTGACGGACGACGCGAGCTTCGGGCTCGTCCCTCCGTGCGCCGACGCCGGTTTCGACCACCGCTCCTGCAACTACTGGGAGGACGCGGAACGAGGCTCCAAGGCCGCCCGCGCCAGCTGGCTGAGCGCGGCCGCGCCCACCCCGGCCGCCAAGCCGCGCCCGCGCAACCCGTTCGGCGACGACGAGCCCGCGTTCAACCCCTTCGCGCTGGCGTCCGGGGGCCCCGCGTTCAACCCGTTCGCGCGCGACGGCGACGAGCCCGCCCACAACCCATTCGCCCCGCAGCCCAAGGCCGCGCCGACCGTCGCCGGCGACGCCCCGCCCAAGCTCCGGCACCTGGCCCGAGGCCTCGCCCTGTTCGGCTCGTACGCCAAGGTGCTGCTGGTCGATGACGAGCCCGCCGCCTACATCCAGTTCGGCCCGCTCTCGGCCTATCCCCGGGCGATGCGGACCCGCGACCTGTACCCGAGGCTGCCGCAGTCGCCGCTCCCCGCGGTCATCACCTGCATCGCCACGACTGCGGCGGCCCGCGGGCAGGGCCACGCGACGCGGCTGGTCGAGTCGGTGTGCGACGACCTGGCGCGTCGCGGGTTCTCGGCGGTGGAGGCGTACCCCGAGGTCGGCGCGAGCCCGAACGCCACCAGCGCCGCCCAGCCGGCCTTCTGGGCCAGGCTCGGCTTCGCGGTGGCGGCAGCCGACGACCGCTTCCCGGTCCTCCGTCGCGAGTTCGCGTGACAGCCCGGGCCGCCCTCTGCGCGATCCTGGTGGCCTCGGCGCTCGTCGCGGGTTGCGGAGCGTCCTCGGCCTCGCCCGCCGGCGCGGGAGCGGTGACAGGCTCGGCGGCCTCGCCCTCGGCCCCATCGGCCTCGCCTTCGGCCCCCGCTGCCGCCCCCTCCGGACCCGCCGTTCCCGCGCCGTCGTCCGGGCCCACCCAGCCGGTGCCGTCCGACGCCTGGGTCACCCGCGACCCGTCCTTGCTGGCCGTCCTCCCGGCGTCGGTCGCGGGCGTGCCCGTCACCGAGGAGCCGCAGTCATTCAGCGAGGCGGCGGCCGACCCCGCGTTCGTGGCGTCCGTGGATCGCGCGGCCTTCGCGATCGCGGTATCCGGCAGCGATCTCACCTCCGGCGTCGTGGCCCACCTCCGGGCCGGCGTCTACTCGGACGCCATGTTCTCCGACTGGCGCTCGAGCTACGACGACGGAGCCTGCGCCCAATCGGGCGGCGTGGCGGCGCACGCCGAGCAGGACCAGGGCGCGCGAACCGTGTACGTGACGACCTGTGGTGGCGGCCTGCGCGTGTACCACACGTACGTGGCGAGCCGGGGCGTCATCGTCTCGCTCCTGACGAGCGGCCCGGCGGACCTGGGCGGGCAGCTGATGGCGGCGATCGCCGGGTAGCCGCCGCCCGCGCGGCGGATCGGGCGCTCGCGAGCGCGGGAACGGCGGGCGTAGACTCCGGCGCCATGAGCACCGAGCACATCGCCACCGCCCCCTCCGGCCCGCGCCCCGTCCGCGCCCCGCGCGGCACCACCCTCTCCGCCCGCGGCTGGCAGCAGGAGGCCGTGCTGCGGATGCTCATGAACAACCTCGATCCCGAGGTGGCCGAGAACCCCGACGCCCTCGTCGTGTACGGCGGCACCGGACGTGCCGCGCGCAGCTGGGAGGCGTTCGACGCCATCGTCCGCGAGCTGCGGGTCCTGGGCGACGACGAGACGCTCCTGGTCCAGAGCGGGAAGCCGGTGGCGGTCTTCCGCACCCACCCTTGGGCGCCCCGCGTGCTGATCGCCAACTCGAACCTGGTCGGCAAGTGGGCGACCTGGGAGCACTTCCGCGAGCTCGAGCGGAAAGGCCTGATGATGTACGGCCAGATGACCGCCGGGTCCTGGATCTACATCGGCACGCAGGGGATCCTCCAGGGCACCTACGAGACCTTCGCCGAGCTGGCGCGCCAGCACTTCGGCGGCACGCTGCGCGGGACCGTGACCCTGACCGCCGGCCTGGGCGGGATGGGCGGCGCCCAGCCGCTGGCGGTCACGATGAACGAGGGCGTGGTCATCGCGGTCGAGGTGGACGAGCACCGAGCCGCGCGCCGCCACGAGATCGGCTACGTGGACCGCCTCACGCACGACCCGGCCGAGGCGCTGCGCCTGGCCCGCGAGGCCGCCGCCGAGGGCCGCCCGCTGTCGATCGCCCTGGTGGGCAACGCCGCCGAGGTGGAGCCCGCGTGGGCGCGGGCCGGCGAGCGGTTCGACGTGGTGACCGACCAGACCTCCGCGCACGACGCGCTGGGCGGCTACGTCCCGTCTGAGATCTCGCTGGCCGACGCGCTGCTGCTCCGCGACGCCCAGCCTGACGTGTACGAGGCGCGGGCGAAGCGCTCGATGGCGGACCACGTCCGCGCGATCCTCGCCTTCCGGGCGGCGGGCGCGATCGCGTTCGACTACGGCAACAACCTGCGGGCGCAGGCCAAGGACGCCGGCGTCGAGAACGCGTTCGACTACCCGGGGTTCGTGCCCGCGTTCATCCGGCCGCAGTTCTGCGAGGGACGCGGGCCGTTCCGCTGGGCGGCGCTGTCCGGCGACCCGGCGGACATCCTGCGCACGGACCGCGCGATCCTCGAGCTGTTCCCCGAGGACGAGGGCCTTCGCCGGTGGATCGAGATGGCCGAGGCGCGAGTGCCGTTCCAGGGCCTGCCCGCCCGCATCTGCTGGCTCGGCTACGGGGAGCGCCACAAGGCGGGCCTCGCGTTCAACGAGCTCGTCCGGACCGACGAGGTGAAGGCGCCCATCGTCATCGGCCGGGACCACCTCGACGCCGGGTCAGTGGCCTCGCCCAACCGCGAGACGGAGGCCATGGCCGACGGCACCGACGCGGTTGCCGACTGGCCGCTCCTCAACGCGATGGTCAACATCGCGGCCGGCGCCACCTGGGTCTCGATCCACCACGGCGGCGGCGTGGGCATCGGCTACAGCCAGCACGCGGGCATGGTGGTCGTGGCCGACGGGACGGACCTCGCCGCCGAGAAGCTCTCGCGCGTGCTGCTCACCGACCCGGGCATGGGCGTGGTGCGGCACGTGGACGCGGGCTACGAGCGCGCGGTGGAGGTGGCGCGGGAGCGGGGCGTCCACATCCCGATGCTCGAGGAGGCCTGACGGAACCGTCCGGTGCGGGGCTCCGCCCCGCGCCGCGTCCGCCGCCGCCCCGGCCCCGCCGCGCCGCCGCGCCTCCGCCCCGCGCCGCGTCCGCCGGCCC
>JAJXTS010000043.1 GCA_021783595.1 Chloroflexota bacterium
CCCGGCGGCCGAAGCCGAAGGCCTCGAACTGGAGGGGCACCTCGTAGATGGTGCTGGCGGTGGGCGCCGGGATGACCGCCTCCACGTCCACGTCCGTGAACAGGGCGATCTTCTCGCGGATCTCGTCGGGCACGTCCGAGTCCGAGCGCAGGACGATGGCGTCCGGCTGGATGCCGATGCCGCGGAGCTCCTTGACGCTGTGCTGGGTGGGCTTGGTCTTGAGCTCGCCCGTGGCGGCCAGCGCCGGCAGCAGCGTCACGTGGACGTACAGGACGTTGTGGCGCCCGACGTCCTTGCGCATCTGGCGGATGGCCTCGAGGAACGGCAGGCTCTCGATGTCGCCCACGGTGCCGCCGACCTCGACGATCACCACGTCCGGCTCGCCGTCGCGCGCCACGCGCGTGATGCGCTCCTTGATCTCGTTGGTGATGTGGGGGATCACCTGGACGGTGCCGCCGAGGTAGTCCCCGCGGCGCTCCTTGGCGATGACCGCGCTGTAGATGCGCCCGGTGGTCACGTTGGAGGCCTGCGAGAGGTTCTCGTCGATGAACCGCTCGTAGTGGCCGAGGTCCAGGTCCGTCTCGGCGCCGTCGTCGGTGACGAACACCTCGCCGTGCTGGTACGGGGACATGGTCCCCGGGTCCACGTTGATGTAGGGGTCCAGCTTGAGGATGGAGACCCGCAGGCCCCGCGCCTTGAGCAGGCGCCCGACGGAGGCGGCAGTGATGCCCTTGCCGAGCGAGGAGGTGACTCCTCCGGTCACAAAGACATACTTCGCCATGGGCTCACGTCCTCCGGGGTTTTTCTCATGCTAGCGATTCTGGCGTCCCGGGACAACCCGAATCGGGTTGCGATTGGGGTTCGGGCCACTATCAGCGAGACGCGCCGGGCCGCGCGGCATACTCGACGCCGCGGCCGCCCGCGCACCCGTCGGGCACGCGCAGGAGGACCCATGGAGTTCGCCGAGGTGGTCATGAGGCGCCGCGCGGTGCGCCGGTTCCGCGAGGGCGGCGTGGACCGCGAGGTCTTGGAGCGCATCGCGCGGCTCGCCCAGCGCACCCCGTCGGCGGGTTTCTCGCAGGGCCAGCGGCTGGTGGTGGTGACCGACCCAGTCGCCCGCCGGGCCGTGGCGAGCGCCTGCGGGGAGGCGGAGTACGAGCCCGAGTTCGGGCCGTGGATCAGCGAGTGCGCGGCCCAGTTCGTCCCCTGCGTCTCCGAGCAGGTCTACCACCGGCGCTACCGGGAGACGGACAAGACCGAGCAGGACGGCAGCGAGATCGCGTGGCCCGTCCCGTACTGGTGGGTGGACATCGGCGCCACGATGCAGACCGTCATGCTCGCGGCGGTGAGCGAGGGGCTGGGATCCGGCTTCGCGGGGCCGGCCAGGGGCGTGGCGCCCCTGCGCGCGGCGCTGGGCATCCCCGACGAGTTCACGCCGATCGGGGTGATGCCGGTGGGCATCCCGCTGCCGGACACCCGCTCGCCGTCGCTGCGCCGGGGCTGGGTTCCGTTCGAGCAGTTCGCCCGCTGGGACCGCTGGGGGTAGCGGGCGCCGCTCGTCGGCGGCGGGCCTCAGCCCCTCGGCCCCCAGGCCTCCGGCCCGCAGACCATGGGCCGCCGCACGGGCGGAGGCGCGGCGGCGGGGTCGGCGGCGAACGCCGCCAGCTGCTCGCCGAGCCAGGCGGCCACCTCGGTGAACGACGCCCACGGGCGCCACGCGAGACCCGCCTCCGCGCAGATCTCGACCAGCCCGTCCTTGGCGAACACGACATCGGCGTACGCCGCGGCCCACCGGTCGGACTCGCCGTCGCCCACGAACGCCACCCGCCGCCCGGCGGCCTGGTGCGCCAGGACGCGGTTCCGCTTGCAGGTGCCGCAGACGGGGCACGACGGGTTGCCGTACGGGAACTCCACCCTCGTCCGGTCCGGGCCGAACCGCGTGGCCCCCGAGGCGATCGGCACCGACGCCGAGCCCAGCCGCTCGAGCGCGGACCCGATGAAGAACCCGAAGCCGTCGGAGACCACCTCCATCACCACGCCGGCCGCAATGGCCCGCCCGGCCAGCGCCGAGAACGTGGCGTCGAGCGGCACCGACGCCGCGGCGGCCAGGAGTCGGTCGGGCCGGGCCGGAAAGTCGCGGGCCGCCTCGCGCATCATGTCCGGCCACGTGAGCCGGCTGCCCTCCTGCCACGGCAGCGCGCGCCCGGGCGCGAGGTTGGCGCGCATCACCGCCACGGTCACGTCGCCGCGCGCGATCGTCCCGTCGAAGTCCACGAGCACCGCCAGGGGCGGCTCGCCGGGCCGGAGCGGCGGCACCAGGGCGGGAGCGTCGGTCATGGCCGGACCCGGCTCACGGGCGCGCCAGCCCGCGCAGGGCGGCCGGCATCACCGTCGCCCTCCGGGTGGTCACGACGCCCAGCACGATGACCGCGCCGCCGACCACCTGCGCCAGCCCGACGGGCTCGGCCAGGAGCAGGGCGCCCAGGGCCACGGCGCCGGCGGGAACCAGCAGCTGCATCGCCGAGGCGCGGGTCGGGCCGACGAGCCGGATGGCGTTGAACACCAGGACGTTGGCGATCCCCGCCGCGAGCGCGCCCGAGTAGAGGATCCCGCCCACCGCGGCGAGCGGGACGGACGCCGGCGGCGCGGTCACGGCGTCCCAGACGCCGAACGGCACGAGGAACGCGAACCCGCCGAGGACCGTCCAGGCGGTTGCGGTCAGCGGGTCCACGTGCCGCAGCACGCGGGTCCCGGCCACCGTGTAGACCGCCCACAGGAGCGCAGCCGTGAGCGTCAGCGCTTCGCCCGCGAGCGAGTCGCCCAGCGCCGCTCCCGCGCCCGCCCCGACGACGATCGCCACGCCGGAGAACGCGACCAGGGCGCCCGCGAGCTTGGGCGGCGTGAGGCGGTCGAGGCCGACGGCCCCGGCCATGAGCGCCGTGGCCACGGGCGAGGCCGCCACGAGCAGCGACGAGTCCCCCGCGGTGATCTGGGTCAGGCCGACCGTCCACAGCACCTGGTAGGCGCCGAACCCCACCATGCCCAGGCCGAGCAGCGGCAGCGTGTACCGCCCGGGCGGGCGGATGGCGCCGTCCCGCCACCGGACCAGCAGCAGCAGGGTGGCGGCCGCGACCGCATACCGAGTTGCGGTGAAGGTGAGCGGGCCGAGGACGCCGATCGAGGCCTTGACGACCACGTAGTTCGCCGACCAGACGAGCACCGTGAGGAGCACGCCGGCCTCGGCGATCCGGCGCTCGCGCGCAGACACGACGACGCCCGCCGGGCTGGCGGGCGTCATGGGCTGGTTCGACGGTCCTGCGGCACTCGCCACAGGCGGGACGACGTCGATCAGGCGCCTTCCTGCTCGAGCTCGAGCGCCTCCTCGTCGTCCTCCTCGGTCAGCTTGAGCCAGACGAACAGGCCGGCCAGCACGATCAGGGGGATGACGATCATCGCGCCCAGGGTGATCCCCAGGGCGACCGCAACAGTCCGCAGCGCCTTCATGGGCGGGACCTCCTCTGCTACGACGTGATGACCGAGATTGTGCCGCTTGCCCGGCAACCTGTCATTTGCCCGAACCGGGGCCCGTGGCCGACCCGGCGCTGGCAGACGCCGTCTGGGCGCGCAGCGACGGCCCGCGCGCGACTAGCCCCTCGACATCCTCCGCGGTGAACTCCGCGAGCACGTGGTGCGTGCCGGTCTGGCCGGTGGTGAGCAGCCGCACCACGTAGGCGCCCCCCTGCTCGAACAGGAAGACGTCGCGCGGCTTCTGCTCGTCCATCCAGCGGCCGATGACGCGCAGGGCCTGCTCGTGGGGGCCGCCGTCCGGGGTGCCCGGCGGGTTGCCGGTCCCGCGGCGCTTGACTGCCTCCTCCAGGAACTTGGCGATGTCCTCGTCGACGTAGGACAGCGTCTCCTTGACGACCGAGCCCACCACCTCGGACCAGCCGCCGGCGCTCGACTCGGTGGCGACGAGGCCCTGGACGACGTAGCCGTCGGGGACCTCCAGCAGCAGGACGTCGCGCATGCCGCGGCGGTCGAGGAACGCGCCGATCGAGCGGAACACCTCCTCGAAGTCCTGGCGCGGGCTTCCCTCGTAGATCCGCATGGAGCCTCCTTGGCGGCGCGCCGCCCCCATGTGGCGCCCGGGGCCTACGAGCCGGTGGTCCGGTCGAGGAGGCCCTGGTCCCTCGCCCGACGCTCGCTCCCGCGGAACAGGGCGGTGGCCACGAGTGTAGTCACCGCCCCAGTCAGGAACAAGGCGCCCAGAATCACGGCCGGGCCGGGGGCGTCCGTGCCGGTGACGGCCGTCCACAGCGAGCCGGCGCCGCCGATCGACGACGGGCCGCCGGGAATGATGGCGCGGCGCACGCCCGCGACCCACCAGGTCACCGGGTTCAGCAGGCCGAGCGCCTCGAGCGGGCGCGGCAGGACCGCCAGCGGGAAGACGACGCCCGACACCAGGAACATGGCGCCCGAGAAGGCGTCCGGGTAGTTCCACGACTCCTGGCGCGTCTGCAGGCACACGGCCGCGAGCCCGATGCCGAGGGCGAGCACGGGTGGCAGACCCAGCAGCATCGCCGCCAGCAGCAGCGGCCAGTCCACGGCCGCCGGGTCGATCCGCAGCCCGAGCAGCGCGACCGCCACCAGGATCGCGACGAGCGACCCCATCGCGCCGATCAGCAGGCGAGAGCCGCCGCGACCAACCAGCAGGACGAGGAGCGTGGCCCCGCTCGTGTACAGGTACTTGAGGGTGCGGTACCGCTCGCGGTCCTCCAGCACGGACCACGCCGGGCCGGCGAGCCCGGACACGAGCATCGCCCACAGCGCCGAGCCGAGGATGACGAAGGTCCGCGAGGAGGCGTCGGCCGAGCCGCCCACGATCGCCACCATCATCGTCAGCAGCAGCATCGAGCTGACGGGCCGGATGACGGTGTAGATGGCGAACAGCACCGGGTCCGCCCAGTTCGACTCCACCCGCCAGCCGAGCAGCAGCGCCGCCCAGGCATGGCGCGCCGTGTCCGCGAGCCCGAGCCCCTCGACCCGCCGCGAGTCGCCGATCCCGCCCGCGGTCACTGCCATCGGATGGAGAGGCTGCCGCGCGAGCGGGCCATGCGCTCGATCACGCCCATGCTCCAGTGGGCGGCGACCGAGAACAGGACGGTCATGGCCACCAGGATCAGCGCCTCGGCCTCGGGCGTGGGCGTGCCCGTGAGCAGGCCCGACCCGGGGAAGGCGAGCTGGCGCATGGCGTCGAGGCCCACCGCGAACGGGATGGTGGCGATCGCGGCGATCCCGACGGCGCCCAGGCGCCCGACCGGGAAGTTGAGCCCCGACACGAAGTACACCGGCTCCACCATGACGTTCGTGAGGTGCCACGCCTCCCGCCCCCAGAGCAGGAACAGGCTCGCGAGCATCATCCCGAGCCCGTACAGGGCCGTGAGCGTCAGCGCGAACACCGCGGCCACGAGCCACCACTGCGCGACGTGGAACGGCACCGCGTAGACCAACGCGGAGATGGCGAGCACCGCCACGGCGCGCGTGGAGCTCATCGCCAACCCGCCCGCGGCCATGCCCAGCAGCACGGACATGAGGCTCATCGGCGCCGCGAAGTAGAGCTCGAGATTGCCCTGGCTCTTCTCCCAGTACAGCTGGCCCGCCATGGACCAGACCACGTTGAGCCAGAACGCGGACAGGGCCCCGCCGAGGACCACGAAGCCCACGTATGCCTCGGGTGCCCGGAGCGCGCGGTAGACGAGCACGTACGCCGACGTGCCCAGGAAGGGCAGGAAGATCTCGAAGAACAGCCACGACGGCTCGCGGAACATGCCCCGCACGCGCGGGTAGGCGCGACCGACGAGCGCGCGCAGGTTCGTCTCGGCCGTCTGGCGTGCGGTCCAGTCCGCCGCCGCGCGCGGGTCCGGGGCGCGGCGCCGCTCGGCCGGGGTCATGGCCCGGGGCGTGCCGCCCGCCGCCGGCTCGCGGGAGTGAGGGGCGCTCACCGGCCGGCCTCGGCATCGTGCGACGGGGCGTGCGCGGCGGCGAGGTCGTCGTCGGCCTCGCTGGGCGGCAGGGGCGCGGTGTCGTCAGCCTCGTCGGCAAGCCCGCGGCCCACGAGCGCCACGAACACGTCCTCCAGGGTGGGCTCGGACTTGCCGAGGGAGCGGATCTGGCTGCCCATCCGGG
This sequence comes from Chloroflexota bacterium, assembly GCA_021783595.1. Classification (GTDB taxonomy): domain Bacteria; phylum Chloroflexota; class Limnocylindria; order Limnocylindrales; family CSP1-4; genus CAIXZV01. The sequence continues at coordinate 6,187 of JAJXTS010000043.1, forward strand.
CCAGCGCCGTGACGACCCCGCCGAGCGCCGCGTCCTCGCGCAGGACCAGGTTCACCGCCACGTGCTGCGCGTCCGGCGCATGGTCCGAGGCCAGGGCCGCTGAGACCACCCCCGGCAGCCGCGCCAGCGCCGCGGGGCCGCCGTCCAGCCGGTCCACCGCGAGGCGGAAGATCGAGTCGCGCTGGACCCGCCGCTTGAGCTCGGCCGGGGTGCCGATCGCGAGGATCCGGCCGCGGTCCACGATCGCGATCCGCTCGCACAGCTCGTCGGCCTCGGCCATGTAGTGGGTTGTGAGCAGCACGGTCCGACCGGGGATCTCCGCCTTCCAGGCGAGCACCTGCTCGCGGATGGAGCGTGCCGCCGACACGTCCAGGCCCAGCGTGGGCTCGTCGAGGAACAGGATCCACGGATCGTTGAGCAGCCCGCGCGCCATGTTCATCTTCTGGCGCTGGCCGGTGGACAGGGTGCTCACCCGCTGGAGCCGCTGCTCGCCCAGGCCCACCGCCTCCACCAGGGCGTCCACGCGCCGCCAGCCCTCGCGCGTCCCCAGCCCGTAGAACTGGCTGAACATCCACAGCTGCTCGCGGACGGTGAGGATCCCGTAGCCGGACTGCTCGCCGCCGGCCACCATGTTCATGATCCGGCGGATCCGGCGCGTGTCGGTGGCCACGTCGAAGCCGAAGATCCGCGCCGTGCCCGCGCTGGGCAGCAGGAGCGTGGTCAGGATCTTGATCAGCGTGGTCTTGCCCGCGCCGTTGGGGCCCAGCAGGCCGAAGAACTCGCCGGGCGCCACCTCGAGGTCCACGCCGTCGAGCGCCACGACCGGCCGCGGCTTGACGTCGTAGGTCCGGCGGAGCGCGGCGACCTCGATCGCCGGCGGCAGAGGCGCCCCGTCGGGGGGCGTCGGGCTCACCGTCGGGCCAGCTCGACGGCCAGCAGCCCGCCAACGCGCGCGTTGTCAACGATCAGCGCGATGTTGGCCAGCACGCTCGCACCGCCGGTGATCTCCGCGATGCGAGCGAGCAGCCAGGGCGTGGTGGCCGGGCCGCGGACGCCGGCGGCCGCCGCGTCGGCGATGCCCCGGGCGACGATGTCGCGGACGTCGGCGTCCGGCAGCGCGTGCGCGGCGGGCACGGGGTTGGCGAGCACGATGCCGGCGCTGAGCCCGAGCGCGGCCTGCGCCTCGACCACGCGGGCGGCGGCGGCAACGTCGGGCACGGTCATGGGCGCCGGGATCCCGCTCCGGCGCGCCCAGAAGAACGGCATCTCGTCCTCGCCCAGGACGAGCACGGGCACGCCCCGCGTCTCGAGGTACTCGAGCGTGCGCGGGACATCGAGGATCGCCTTGGGGCCGGCGCACACGACCGCCACCGGGGTGCGGGCCAGCTCCTCGAGGTCGGCGGAGATGTCGAACGTGGGGCTGGGGCCGTCGAGCGCGCCCCGGTGCACGCCGCCGATCCCACCGGTGCTGAACACCCGGATGCCGGCGGCATGGGCAGCGATCATCGTCGCGGACACGGTGGTGGCGGCCCAGCCGCCGGCGGCCGCGCCCTCGGCCAGGCTGTGGCGCGAAACCTTGCGCACGGAGCCGGCCGGCGCGGTGGCCAGCGCGTCGAGCTCATCGACGGAGAGGCCCACCCGCAGCCGCCCGTCCCGCATCGCCACCGTGGCGGGCACGGCGCCGACGGCGCGGATCGCCGCTTCTGCCTCGATTGCCACCTCCACGTTCTGCGGGTACGGCAGGCCGTGGCTGATCAGCGTGGACTCCAGAGCGACGACGGGACGCCGGTCAAAGATGGCGTTGCCGACCTCGGGCGCGACGACAAGGCGGTCGGATTGCAGCATGGGCCGAGGGTAGCGGGAGCGGGGGGCGGGCGCGAGGGCCGCGGGGCCTGCGGGCCGAGGCGCGGTGCCTGCGGGCCGCCACGCCGCGTGGCGCCGAGCCCGCGGGCGGCCGGGCGATGAGCCTCGGCGCCCGATCGGCCCTAGCCGATCGAGAGCTCCGGCGGCCGCGACCCGATCTGGCGCAGCGCGGTGCGGTTGCCGAGGACCGCTCCCCGCTGCAGCGCCGCCGCCTCCGCCAGGCCCCGCCGCCGGGCCGCCAGCCAGCCGCCGAGAAACCCGGCGTCGAACGCGTCGCCGGCCCCGGTCGTGTCCTCCGCCGCAACCGGGCTCGTGGCCACCTCGAACCGCAGCACGTCGTCGCCGTCGCGCACCAGCACCGTCGCCCCCTCGCGCCCGCGCTTGACCACGGCGGCCGGCGCGAGCCGCAGCAGCCGCTCCTCGCGTCCGGGCCCGACGAGCGCGCGCGACTCGTCGCGGGTGGCGAACAGCAGGTCCGGCGCGGCGTCCTCGATCAGGCCCAGGGCCGCGCGCTGGCCGTTGGCGAGCAGCGGCGCCGCTGAGGACAGGTCCACGGCCACCAGCGCCCCCGCCTCGCGGGCAAGCCTCGCGGCGGCCATCCCGGCGAGGCCGAGGGGCTGGTCCAGCAGCGAGTACGCAGGCAGGTGGACGGCCGCCGCGCCTTCGAACCACTCGGGCCGGAGGTCCTCGGGGCGGAGCCGCAGGGCAGCGCCGCGCTCGGTGACGAACGACCGCTCGCCGCCGGGCTCCACCAGAACGCCGATCCGGCCCGTCGGCGCGCCGGCCACCCGGACCGCCCTGACGTCCACGCCCTCCCGCTCGACATCGGCGACGAGCGCCCGCCCCGTGGCGTCGCGCCCCACCGCGCACACGAGGACGGGGCCCAGGCCAAGCCGGCCGAGCCAGCGGGCGGTGTTCGCCGCCGACCCGCCCTGCCGCAGCACCACGCGTCCCGTGACGTCCGTGCCCCGCTCGAGCGCCCGCGCCGGCGCCAGCACGACGTCGAGCACCAGGTCGCCCACGACAACCACCCGCGGCGGTGCCGGACGCGCGTCGCCGGCGCGGCGCGGCGGCAGGCGGCGGGGGCGGGGCAGGCTCGGCATCGGCCGAGGATACGCCGCGGGGACGGCCGGCAGCGCGAGGCGCGGTCCGCACGGGGCCGTGCCGGGGGGCGCCGTGGTCCGCCGGCCCCCGCCGTGCCTGTCGTTGCCCCGTCGCCGCCGTCCTCTGGGTTGGCCCGTCTGCGGGGCCCGCCGAGGGCGCCACCATCGTGCGGGACAGGCCCTGCCGCTGCGCGCGCGGCTCGTCACCAGGGCCGAGCACGCGACGGGGCCGAGCACGCACGGGCGACTCGCGCTCGTGCTTCCCCGCCTGGACCGACGCCGACCACGACGGCTGCTGCGCCCGGTGCGAGGCCCTGACCGCCGATTCGCTCAGTCGCGTCCGCGTGGTGGCCGGCTGCTGCCTCACCAGCGGCAGGCGGCGCTCCCGGCAACCAGGGCGGGCGGCCCGATCGGCCTGGCGCTGTACGATGGCCCCCCGGCGACAACGGCCGCGCCGGCTCTTCCCAGCCGCCCACCCCGGAGACCGCCATGACCCTGCCGGACGCCCGCCTCGAGCGGCTTGCCGTCGACACCATCCGGACGCTGTCCATCGACGGCGTGCAGCAGGCCAACTCCGGCCACCCGGGCGCCCCCATGGGCGCGGCGCCGATGGCCTTCGCGCTCTGGACCCGCCACCTTCGCCACGCCCCCGCGCATCCCGACTGGCCGGATCGCGACCGCTTCGTGCTGTCGCCCGGCCACGCCTCGATGCTCCTCTACTCCCTGCTCCACCTCACCGGCTACGCGGTCACGCTCGACGATCTCAGGCAGTTCCGCCAGTGGGGCTCCGTGACGCCGGGCCACCCCGAGCACGGCGTGACCGCTGGCGTCGAGGCCACCACCGGCCCGCTCGGCCAGGGGCTGAGCAACGCCGTCGGCATGGCCATCGCCGAGCGGCGGCTGGCGGCTGAGTTCAACCGCACCGGACACGCCGTCGTGGACCACCGCACCTACGCGATCTGCTCGGACGGCGACCTCCAGGAGGGCATCACCTCGGAGGCGTCCAGCCTCGCCGGGCACCTTCGGCTGGGAAAGCTGGTCGTGCTCTACGACGACAACCACATCCAGCTCGACGGGCCCACCGCGATCGCGTTCAGCGAGGACGTCGTCGCCCGCTACGACGCCTACGGCTGGCACACCCAGCGGGTCGGGGACGGCACCGACGTGGCGGCGATCAGCGAGGCGATCGAGGCCGCCAAGGCCGACCCGCGCCCGTCGCTGATCGCGGTCCGCACGCACATCGGCTTCGGCAGCCCCAACAAGCAGGACAGCCAGAAGGCCCACGGCGCGCCGCTCGGCCCGGACGAGGTGCGCCTCACCAAGCAGGCCTACGGCTGGGACCCGGACCGGACGTTCTTCGTCCCCGACGAGGCCCTGGCGCTGTTCCGGGCCGCGGTGGGCGAGGGCGAGGCCCGCGTCTCCGCCTGGAACGCCCGCCTCGACGCCTACGCGGCGGACTACCCGGCCGAGGCCGCCGAGCTCCGACGCCGGATCGCGCGACGACTGCCGTCCGGCTGGGACGCGACGCTCCCCGTCTGGGAGACCGGCTCGGAGGTGGCCACCCGGAACGCGAGCCAGGACGCGATCCAGACGCTGGCGGCGGCGCTGCCCGAGCTGTTCGGCGGCTCGGCCGACCTGTCCGAGTCCAACCTGACCGACGTCAAGGCCGACGGGAAGGACCACTTCGAGGCCGACAGCCCCGGCCGGAACCTGCGTTTCGGCGTCCGCGAGCACGCCATGGGCGCCATCGCCAACGGCATCGCGTACCACGGCGGTCTCATCCCCTACGTCGGCACGTTCCTCACCTTCAGCGACTACATGCGCGGCGCCGTCCGCATCGCGGCCCTGGCGGGCCTGCACACCGTGTACGTCTGGACCCACGACTCCATCGGCGTGGGCGAGGACGGCCCCACGCACCAGCCGGTCGAGCACTACGCGGCGCTGCGGGCCATCCCGAACCTGTGGTTCGTCCGGCCGGGCGACGGCAACGAGGCCGCGGCCGCGTGGGCGCTCGCGGTGGAGCGGCCCTCGGTCGCGGGGGCGGGGTCGGGTCCGGTGGCGCTCTCCCTCACCCGCCAGAAGCTGCCGACGCTGCCGGGCACGAAGGAGCGCGCGCGCGAGGGCGTCCGCCGGGGCGGGTACGTCCTGCGCGAGGCGTCGGGCGGGACGCCCGGGCTCATCCTCATCGGCACCGGCTCGGAGCTGGCGCTGTGCCACGCGGCCGCGGAGGCCCTGGAGGCGGACGGGATCCCCACCCGGGTCGTGAGCCTGCCGTGCTGGGAGCGCTTCGACGCCCAGGACGCCGCCTACCGCGACTCGGTGCTGCCGACGAGCGTGCGCAGGCGCGTGGCGGTGGAGTCCGGCGTGTCGCTGGGCTGGGAGCGCTATGCGGGCGACGAGGGCGCGATCCTCGGCCTCGACCGCTTCGGCGCCAGCGCCCCGGCCGGCACCATCGCCAAGGCGTTCGGGTTCACGGTGGACAACGTGGCCTCGGTCGGGCGGCGGGTCGTGCGCGAGGGCCTGCGCGGGCGCGTGGGCGTGCGGGGGCCCGTGCCCGGCGAGCCCGTCCACCACCACGGCTGAGACGGCCGGACGAGGCCCAGGCGCCAGCGGCGCAGGCAGCAGGAGGATCGCGCGATGCGCGTCGTGTTCGCGGCCGACCACGCCGGGGCGGCGTTCAAGGCCGAGCTGATCGCGAGGCTGCGGGCCGCCGCGGGCGACGGCCACGAGCTGATCGACCTCGGGGGCGACGGCTCCGACCCGCAGGACGACTACCCGGACTTCGCCCTGGCGCTGGGCCGGGCGATCCAGGACGGGCGCGGCGACCGCGGCATCCTGATCTGCGGCTCCGGCGTGGGCGCCTCCGTCGCGGCCAACAAGCTGCGCGGCGTCCGGGCGGCGATCTGCCACGACACGTACTCGGCGCACCAGGGCGTGGAGCACGACGACATGAACGTGCTCGCGATGGGCGCCCGCGTGATCGGCATGGAGCCGGCGGTCGAGTGCTCGCTGGCGTTCCTCGCCGCCGAGTTCAGCGGCCAGCCCCGCCACCGCCGGCGGCTGGCCAAGGTGCTCGCGATCGAGGCCGAGTCGATGGGCGGCGCGTCCTGACACGACCCTGGCCGCGAGGCGGGGCCCGGCGGTAGGTACCCGGTTTCGAGCGGCGGGCCTATGCTCTCGCGAGAACCGACGTCCATCAGCCGAAGAGGCCGGAGCCGCCACCCATGCCCATCCGCCAGGTCGAGGACGCGTCCTGATGGCACGCGCCAAGGCCGCCGGCAGCCCGCCGGCCGACCAGCCCGCCGCCCCGAAGCCGGGCGTGACGCCGGCGGGGTCGCCCCCGGCCTCGCCCGAGGCGCCCGCTCCCGTCGCCCCGAAGCGCGACGCGCCCCGCACCATGCGCGATCTGCGCCTGGCCACGGAGGCGCGCCGGCGGGCCAAGCCCGAGAGGGCCGCCGAGAACCCGCTCCGCGAGGGCCTCCGCCTGGAGCGGATGCCGGACCCGCACATCTTCGTGCTGTTCGGCGCCACCGGGGACCTCGCCCACCGCAAGGTGGTGCCCGCGGTGTTCCAGCTGTGGCGGACGCACCTGCTGCCGCACGAGTTCACGATCGTGTGCGTGGGCCGCCGCCCGTACAGCGACGAGGCCTTCCGCTCGGACCTCAAGGCCAGCCTCGACAAGTTCTCGCGCGTCCTGCCGGTGGACCGGGAGGCCTGGGACGACCTCGCCGGCCGCATCGTCTACCACCGGGGCGACTTCAACGACCCCGCCATGTACGCCGCGCTGGCCGAGCGCCTCGACAGCATCGACCTCGCCCACCGCACGCGCGGCAACCGCCTCTACTACCTGGCCACCCAGCCCTCGGCCTTCGCCGAGATCGTGGCCCAGCTGGGCCGGGCTGGCCTTGACCACGAGCACCACGACGGCGGCTGGCGACGCGTCGTCATCGAGAAGCCGTTCGGGCGCGACCTCGAATCCGCCCTCCGCCTCAACCGCGAGGTGGCCAAGGTCTTCCGGGAGCGGCAGGTCTACCGCATCGACCACTACCTGGGCAAGGAGACGGTCCGCAACCTGCTGGTCTTCCGCTTCGGCAACGGCATCTTCGAGCCCATCTGGAACCGCCGCCACATCGACCACGTGCAGATCACCGTGGCCGAGTCGATCGGCATCGAGGGGCGCGGCGCGTTCTACGAGGAGACCGGGGCCAGCCGCGACTTCCTCCAGAACCACCTGCTCCAGCTGCTCAGCCTGGTCGCGATGGAGCCGCCCGCCAACTTCGACGCCGACGCGCTGCGCGACGAGAAGGTCAAGGTGATCCGCGCGGTCAGCCAGCTGACGCCGGACCAGGTGCGGCGCGACGTCGTCCGCGGGCAGTACGGCCCGGGCTGGGTGTCGGGCAAGCCGGTGGTCGGCTATCGCGAGGAGCCCAACGTGGACCCGGCGTCGGAGACCGAGACCTTCATCGCCGCCCGCCTCACCATCGACGACTGGCGCTGGTCGGGGATCCCGTTCTACCTGCGGATGGGCAAGCGCCTGCCCAAGCGCGCGACCGAGATCGCGATCCAGTTCAAGGAGGTCCCCCACCAGCTGTTCCGGGACTCCGCCAGCGACCCGGAACCCAACCTGCTGACGATGCGGATCCAGCCCGACGAGGGGATCATGCTGCGCTTCGGCGCCAAGGTCCCGGGCCTGGGCATCGACGTCCGCAACGTCACGATGGACTTCACGTACGGCTCGGCGTTCCAGACCGACTCGCCCGACGCCTACGAGACGCTCATCCTCGACGCGCTCCTCGGCGACGCCTCGCTGTTCACCCGCGCGGACGAGGTGGAGCAGGCATGGTCCATCGTGGACCCGGTGATCTCGACCTGGGCCGAGGAGCCGGCGCCCGCCTTCCCGAGCTACGAGGCCGGGACGTGGGGGCCCGAGGCGGCCGACGACATCATCGCGCGCGAGGGACGACGGTGGCGGCGGATCTGAGCCGCGCGGGGACGCGGCAGGGGACGCCCGCGGGCACCCCCACGACCGGCGGCGAGGCGCCCACGGCCGGGCACCCGACCGGCGGCCGGGTCGAGTCCTCCGACCCGCTGCGCCCGGGGGAGCCCCGGCTGCGCTGGTCGTCGCGGGCGATCACGATCGACGACGTCGAGAAGGAGCTCAACCGGATCTGGGCGCCCACGCCCGCGGAAGCCGAGGCCCGGCCGGAGGGCCCGAGCCGCGGCGCGTCGGCCCGGACCAGCGTGATGAACCTGGTGGTGGTGGCAGGCGAGCCGGAGACCGGGGAGCGGGCCGCCGAGACCATCCGGCGCCTGACGGGACGCCACCCGTCGCGCACGCTGATCGTGCTCCAGACCGACCCGGACGGCCCGCCGTGGCTCGACGGCCGGGTCCAGGCCCACTGCATGCGGCCCCGGCCGGACGCGACCGAGTCGTGCTCGGAGCTGGTCTACCTCACGGCCGGCGGCGAGACGGGCCGCCATCTGGGGGCGCTCGTGACGCCGCTGCTCGTCCACGACCTGCCGGTGACCACCTGGTGGCCGGGCGAGCCGCCGCTGGGGAGCGACCCCGCCGAGGAACTGCTCGCAGCGTCGGACCGGCTGGTGGTGGACGGCTCGACCTGGCGGTGCGACGGCCTGGGCCGCGTGCGCCAGCTGGCCGCGCTGTGCGGGCGCTACCCGCGCCTCTCGATCCGCGACTTCGGCTTCGTGCGGCAGTCGCGCTGGCGCGAGGCGATCGCCACCCTGTTCGACCTGCCCGACTTCGCCCCCTACCTCGGCTATGTCCGACGCGTCTCGGTCACCTACGGGACCCGGGACGAGACGGGGGCGCCGGAGACCACCAACATCGTGAAGCCCCTGTACCACGTGGCGTGGCTCGCGTCGCGGCTGGGCATGCGGGTGGACGCGCCGCTCGCGCCCGTCGCCACCCGGGGCCCCGCCCCGCGGCTGCGCCCCGGCGAGAAGCCCCCGCTCCACCGGGGCCTCGCGGCCAGGCTGCGCGACCCGCGCTCGGGCGAGGTGGGCGTGGTCATCCGGCCGGTCGCCTCGAGAGCGCCGGCTGGCACGACGCTGCGGGTCGAGATCCTGGCCGAGCGACGCGGCTCCGAGCTACGGGCGGACGTCACCGCGGAGGCGGAGAACGTCCACGTCCACGCCTGGCTCGACGGCGTGGAGGCGCTCGACCGCACGTTCAAGGCACCGCGCCGGGGCGACATCGACCTGCTCGCCGAGACGCTCGAGGGCAGCGGCCGCGACCCCGTGGGCCAGGGCGCGATCCGGATGGCCGCCCGGCTCGCGGGGGCTGATGACCTGCCGGCGCCTGTCGCCGACTGACTCGGCGGCCAGACGGCCGCCGCCCAAGGAGACGCCTCGATGACCGAACCCGAGCCCCGCGCCACCCCGGGCGGCGCGCCCGCCCGACCCGCGCTCGCGATCGTCGCGTCGCCCGAGGACGTGTCGGCCGCCGCCGCGGCTCTCATCGTGGACCGGCTGGCGGCCGCGGTCGCCGCGCGGGGCGTGGCGCACTGGTGCACCACCGGCGGCTCGTCCGCGCCGGGCATCTACCGGGCCCTGCGCGCGGCCCCGCTCCGCGACCGCCTCGACTGGTCGCGCGTCCACACCTGGTGGGGCGACGATCGCTTCGTGCCCGCGGGCGACCCGCTGTCCAACGTCACGCCGTTCGACGCGGTCCTGCGCGATCGCGAGGCCGGCCTGGCGATCCCCGACGCGAACGTCCACCCCATCCGCGTGGGCGCCGTCCTGGCGGGCGGCGGCGGGCCGGCGGACGCCGCCGCTGCGTACGAGGCGGAGGTCCGCGCGGCCGGGCCCGCCGCCGGGCCGGACGGGCTGCCGGTGTTCGACCTCGTGGTCCTCGGCGTCGGCCCGGACGGCCACGTGCTGTCGGTGTTCCCGGGCTCGGCCGTCTTCGCGTCGCCCGCCTGGGTCGAGCCCGTGGCGGCGCCGACGCACGTCGAGCCGCACGTCCCGCGCGTCACGCTCCACCCGAGACTGGTCGCGGCCGCGCGTTCGGTGCTGGTGGTGACGGCCGGGGCCGCCAAGGCCGACGTGCTCGCGCGGGCCTGGGCCGGCGGCGATCCGCGGGAGCTCCCCGTGCGGACGACG
>JAJXTS010000207.1 GCA_021783595.1 Chloroflexota bacterium
GGCCCTGGCGGCCGGGGCGCTCGTCGCCGTCATCGTGGCCGCCGCCCTCGGCCGGCCCGGGCTCGTGAGGCTCGCGGCGCGTCAGGATCCCCGCCGCTGGGCGCTGGTGGCGGTCATCGCGGGCGCACTGCTCGCGGGTGCCGCGCTGGCCGTGCGCCCGTCGACGGCAGGGCAGGTCGCCGCCTCGGTGAACCCGGCCTTCCCGCTCCCGTTCGCCGCCGGCGGCGCGGCGCTCGCGGGCCTCGTCGCCACGGGTCGGGGCGGGCGGCGCCTCGTGGCGGCGGGTCTGGCGGCCGGACTCGCGCTCCTGCTCGCGGCAGCCCTGGCGCCCACCGACTCGGTGGTGGGCCAGTCGCTCGGCTACGAGATCCCCAAGGCGGTGGGGTACTGGCTGCCCTGGGTCTGCGTCCCGGCCCTCGCGGGCGGACTCGCGGCGTCCGTCCGGCGCGCGCGGCGGGCCGCCTCGTCCGCTCGAGGGGGTGGCCTCGTGGCGGCCTGGCTCGCCGTGCCGGCGGTCGCGCTGGCGCTCGTGCTGGTCCCGCTCGGACCCGTCGCGCCGGACTCCGCCCAGGCGTCGCACCCAACCGCCGACGTGACGGTCTGGGACCTGCGCACGGCGGCGTCCGGCTACTGGCAGGGCTACCCGGATCCGCGGGCCATGGTGGACGCGCGGGGAGCCGCCGTGGACGCGTTCCTGGCAGGCGAGGTCGCGGCCGGGCGCCTGCGGGCCACGGACCGGCTGCTGCACGTCGCCGCCAGCTACCTCGCGCCAGCGACGATCCCGCTGGCGGCGCTGACGGGCATCGACGAGACGGTGGCGAGCGCCGACGCCGCCCAGACCATCTTCACCGCGGGCGGCCGCGTCCACCCGCTGGCCGACCTCCCGCCGCTGCTCCGGGACGGCTTCGCGTGGGTGCTGCTGGAGCCAGCCGGGCTGCCGCCGAGCACCCGGGACGCCATCCTGGCCGCCGGCTACCGGAGCGTGTTCGCCGTGCCCGGCGCCGAGCTGTTCGCCGCGCCGAAGCCGGGCGCCGGGTAGGGCGGGCTACCGGGCCGTCGCCAGCCGCCGCCGGAGGTACTGCCCGGTGACCGAGTCCGCGGCCGCCGCGAGCTGCGCCGGCGTCCCCTCGAAGACGACCCGCCCGCCGTCGTGGCCGCCGCCCGGGCCCAGGTCGATCACCCAGTCGGCCCGCGCGACGACGTCGAGGTTGTGCTCGATCACGATCACCGTCCGGCCGCGCTCCACGAGCCGGTCCAGCATCCCGATCAGCGCGTCCACGTCCTGCATGTGCAGCCCGGTCGTGGGCTCGTCGAGCACGTAGACCTCGCTGTCGCCGGACATCTCGATCGCCAGCCTGAGCCGCTGGCGCTCGCCGCCCGACAGCGTGTCCAGCTCCTGGCCCAGCGAGAGGTAGCCCAGGCCCACCTCGGCGAGGCGGTCCAGCATGGCCCGCACCGGCGTCTCGGCGAAGAAGCCGCGCGCCTCCTCGACGGACATCGCCAGGACCTCGACGATGTTGGCGCCCCGGAGTCGGAGCTCGAGGACGTCGTCCGAGAAGCGGCGGCCCTCGCACTCCTCGCACACGCTGGCCACCTCGGCCATGAAGCCGAGCTCGGTGTAGACCTTGCCCAGGCCGTTGCAGGCCGGGCAGGCGCCCTCCGAGTTCGCGCTGAACAACGCGGCCTTGGCGCCCGTGGCCGACGCGAACGCCTTCCGGATGGGGTCCAGGATTCCGGTGTAGGTCGCCGGGTTCGATCGGCGCGAGCCCTTGATGGGCGACTGGTCGATGGCGGTCACCGACGGGCCCGTCCGCGGCAGGCAGCCGTGGATCAGCGAGCTCTTGCCCGAGCCCGCCACCCCGGTCACCGCCACGAGCACGCCCAGCGGCACGTCCACCGAGACGTCCTTGAGGTTGTGGAGGCGGGCGTTCCGGATGGGGAGCGATCCCCGCCGCGTCCGCGTGGCGGCCTTGAGTTGCTGGCGGACCTCGAGGTGGCGGCCGGTGGCCGTGCCGGCGGCGATCAGGCCCTCGACCGTCCCCTCGAACACCACCGTCCCGCCGTGGGGCCCGGCCCCGGGGCCCATGTCCACGACGCGGTCGGCGACCCGGATCACCTCGTCGTCGTGCTCCACCACCAGCACGGTGTTGCCCTTGTCGCGCAGCCGGCGCAGCAGCGCGTTCATCTGCTGCACGTCGTGCGCGTGGAGCCCCGCGGTGGGCTCGTCGAAGATGTAGGTGACGTCGGTCAGGGCCGAGCCCAGGTGGCGGACCATCTTGGTCCGCTGCGCCTCGCCGCCGGAGAGCGTCCCCGACGCCCGGTCCAGCGACAGGTACCCGAGGCCGATCTCCACGAACGACTCGAGCGTGTCGCCCAGCGCGGCCAGGATGGGCGCCACCGACGGCTCGTCGAGGCCGCGCACCCAGGCGACGAGGTCGCTGATCTGCATGGCGCAGGCGTCGCCGATGCTGACGCCCCGGATCCGCGACGAGCGGGCGCCCGGGGCGAGGCGGGTGCCGCCGCAGTCGGGGCAGGCCGTGAGCGTGACGGCCCGCTCCACGAAGGCGCGGATGTGCGGCTGCTGCGCCTCCGGGTCCTTGGCCACCATCGACTTCTGGATGCGGGGGACGAGCCCCTCGTAGGTGACGTTGATCCCCTCGACCTTGATCCTGGTGGGCTCCCGGTAGAGCAGGTCGTGCAGCTCGGTCTCGGTGAAGTCCCGGATCCGCTTGTCCGGGTCGAAGAAGCCGCCGGCGAGGAAGATTCGGCCGTACCAGCCGTCCATGCTGTAGCCGGGCACCTTGAGGGCGCCGCCCCTGAGCGACAGGTCGGCGTCGTAGAGCTGGGTGAGGTCGAAGGCGCTGGCCGTGCCGATGCCGTCGCAGCGCGGGCACATGCCGCCGACGAGGGTGAAGCTCCGCGACTCCTTCTTGGCGGCGCCGCGCTCCACGATGACCGCCCCCGCCCCGCGGACCGAGGGGACGTTGAACGCGAACGCCTGCGGGCCGCCGATGTGCGGCACCCCGAGCCGGCTGAAGACGATCCGGAGCAGGGCGTTCGCGTCGGTCACCGTGCCCACCGTGGACCGGATGTTGGCGCCCAGACGCTCCTGGTCCACGACGATCGCCGTGGTCAGGCCATCGAGCGAGTCCACGTCCGGCCGCGCCGGGGTGCCCATGAACGTCTGCAGGAAGGCCGTGTACGTCTCGTTGATCAGGCGGCGCGATTCGGCCGCGATCGTCTGGAACACGAGCGAGCTCTTGCCCGAGCCCGAGACGCCGGTGAACACCGTCAGGCGGCGCTTGGGGATGTCCAGGCTGACGTCCCGGAGGTTGTTCTCGCGGGCGCCGCGGACCGCGATGGCGCCCCACGGGGACTCGGGCGGCTGGTCGGTGGTCATGGCGGAGTCTAGCGCCGGGTCGGGTCTGCAGGTCCCGCTCGCCCCCGGCGGGCCCCCGCGTGTTGCCCGAGGCGGTCCAACGGTGCGCTGACGGCACGATCGCTGCCTCCACGGCGGCGCCCGTGCGCTGGGGCCGGCGGCCCGGGCCGCCGGGCGCACAAACGTTGCCCGCCCCGGCCCAGTCGTGCGCCCGGCGCACCGTTGCGTCGCGGCGGGCAACATCCCGGCGCGCGAGGGGCGGCGCGGGGGCGGCGCGGGGGCGCGCGAG
>JAJXTS010000208.1 GCA_021783595.1 Chloroflexota bacterium
GGCTGGACGGTCCCGACCACGTTCGACGCGTGCGTCATCACCACCAGCCGCGTCGCGGGCCGGAGCAACGCCTCGACGGCGTCCGGCGTGACGATCCCCCGCTCGTCGAACGGCGCGGCGTCCCACGAGACCGCCCCCGTCTCGGCCAGGTGTTGGAGCGGCCGCAGCACGCTGTTGTGGTCCAGCCGCGTGGCCACCACGTGGTCGCCGGGACGGACGAGGCCCAGGATCGCGGTGTTGAGCGCGTCGGTCGCGTTCGCGCCGAAGGCGACCCGCTCCGGGTCGGGCGCCCCGAAGAACGCCGCGACCGCGGCCCGGACCTCGTCGGCGGCATCGCCCGCGCGCTGCGCGAGGTCATGGCTGCCGCGCCCGGGCGACACGCCCAGCTCCCGGTACCGCTCCAGCGCCCGCTCGAGCGTGGCGGGGGCCTTGGGGAACGTGGTCGCGGCGTTGTCGAGGTAGATCACGTCAGTCGAGACAGGTCTGGGGGTTGGGCAGCCCGGCGAGCCGGCGCGCGCCCAGCCTGATGCCGTCCGGGAAGAGCCGCTCCAGCTCGAGCAGCGACAGCCCGGTCCCCGATTTGAGGTCCCGGTTCATCGGCGCCCGTCCGTGGCCGTCGTACCAGTCGCGCATGAAACGGATCACCCGCCACTGGGTCGCGTCGAGAGTGGCGAGCCCCCGCTCGCGCGCCAGCTCGAGCGCCGCCTCCTCGGACCAGTCGTCGGCGTCCCAGAAGAACCCCTCGTCGTCGAAGTAGACGGAGCGGCCCGCCACCACGCGCGCGACGCGGGAGCGGGCCGGCTTGTCCGCCATCGGTGCGCCGGTCAGCCGGCCGCGGCCTTCCGGGCGGCCAGGGCCGCCTTGACGCGGTCGGGCGTGGCCGGCAGGTCGTAGACCATGGCGCCGGTGGCGTCGCGGATCGCGTTCACCACCGCCGGCGCGGTGACCACCATCGCCATCTCGCCGATCCCCACCGAGCCCAGCGTGCCGAGCTCGCGGGGCGTCTCGACCAGGATCGTCTCCATGTCCACGGCGTGGCGGATGTTGGGGAACTTGAAGGACACCCAGTCCTTCGACTTCCCGTGGACGTACTCCTCGCGCAGGGCGAAGCCCACGCCCATGTCCATGCCGCCGTGGAGCTGGCCCTCGACGTTCTGGGGGTGGATGATCCGGCCCGGGTCGGCGGCGGACGTGAGCTTGACCACCCTGACCTCGCCGGTCTCGGTGTTCACCTCCACCTCGGCCATCTGGATGCTGAACACCTGGACCTCGAACGACGGGCCGAGGCCGGTCTCGGGATCCAGCGGCGCCGTCTCGAGCGTGGTCCGCTTGCCTTGGTAGCGCACCGGGACGCCGGCCGCCGCGAAGTCCGCGTGTCGGCGCGAGCCCAGCTCGTCCATCGCCCGGCGCAGGTGCTGCGCGGCGTCCACGGCCGCCCCGCCGAGCATGTAGGTCGCCCGCGAGCCCGAGACCGGGCCGGAGGCCGCGGTGTCTCCGGTGCTGCGGGTGTGGAGCCGGACCTTCGCCAGCGGCAGGTCCAGGACCGAGCCCACCAGCTGGGCGAGCATCGAGTCGTTGCCCTCGCCCGGGTCGCCGGCGGCGATGTAGACGGTGACGCCGTCGTCCGGGTCTAGCTCCACGAAGCCGATCGACTTGTCGCCCGGCATGGCGATGCCGAAGGCAGCCGCGCCCAGGCCCACGCCGCGGCGGACGGGACCGTCGGCGCTCGCCGCCCTCGCGTCCGCCAGCGCCCGCGCATAGGGCGCCTCCATCGCGTCGCACGTCCGCGGGAACGGCCACTCGGTGACGACATGCCCGGTCGCCTTCGACTCGCCCGGCTGGAGCGAGTTGCGGCGGCGGAACTCGAGCTTGTCGATGCCGATCTTGTCGGCCAGCAGGTCCACGGCGCACTCGAGCGCGTAGTGCGTCTGGGGCGGCCCGGCCCCCCGGGCGGCGGAGCCCCACGGGTTGTTCGTGTACACCAGGCGGGACGTCACGGCCAGGTTCGGCACGCTGTAGGCGCTGGTCAGCATGTGCAGCGACCGGTTGACCATGACCCGGCCGAGGCTCATGTAGGCGCCGTTGTCCACGGTGATGTCCATGGCCATGGCGGTGAGCTTCCCGTCGGCGTCGCAGGCGAGCCGGGTGTCGATCTCGTACGGGTGGCGCTTGGAGGTGATCAGCATCGACTCGGCGAGGCTGGGCACGTACCGCACCGGGCGGTTGAAGTGGAGCGCGGCGGCGCCCGCGATGCCCTCGGTGATGACCTCGACCTTGATGCCGAACTGCCCGCCCGAGAACGGCTCCTCGTAGCGGATGTTCTCCCAGCCGAGCGCCTCCTGGAGCGTCTGCATGTGGAGGTGGATGTTGATGCTCCGGCCCAGGACAACCAGCTCCGCGTCCTCGCCCTCGCCCTCCATCCAGGCCAGGCTGACCTCGGGCTCCATCGGGGACTGGTGCACGAACTGGGTCGTGAAATGCGCCGTGACTTCATGGGCGGCGGCAGCGAACGCGGCGGCGGCGTCGCCCTTCGTGATCGGCTGCTCGTAGCACAGGTTGGGCAGCTCGTCGTGGAGGCGGGGGGCGCCCTCGGCCATCGCCTTGGCCGGCGTGTCGAGCAGCGGCAGCACCTCGTACTCCACCCTGACCGCCTCGGCCGCGGCGAGCGCGTGCTCGCGGGTGTCGGCGGCGACGATGGCGATGGCGTCGCCGAGGAGGCGGACCTTGGTGTCGCACAGGACGGGGCGGTCCGCGACCTGGTACTTGAGCCGGTTGGTGCCCCGGATGTCCCGGGCGGTCATCACGCCGGCGACCCCGGGCATGCCCTCGGCGGCCGAGGTGTCCACGCCCCTGATCAGCGCGTGGCCGACCGGCGCCCGCGTCACCGCGAGCTCGAGCGCGCCGGGCATGCGGATGTCCGCGCCGAACGTGGCCGTGCCCGTCGCCTTGGCCATCGCCGACGGCCGCGGGAATGACGTGCCGATCAGCGGCGCGTCGGGGGCGGGCGCGTAGTCGGCGGGCGTGGCCACCCCGCGCAGGAACTTCCCGGCCAGCTGGACGCCGTCGATGATCTTGACGTAGCCCGTGCAGCGGCACAGGTTGCGGCGGAGGGCGCGCTTCACCTCGTCCCGGGTCGGGTCCGGGTTGTGGCGGAGCAGCTCGTCGGCGGTGACGATCATGCCCGGCGTGCAGAAGCCGCACTGGACCGCGCCGGCGAGTACGAACGCCTCCTGGATCAGCCCCGGGCGGTCCGGCGTGCCGAGACCCTCGATGGTGGTGATCTCGGCTCCGTCGAGGTCCTCGACCTTGGTTATGCAGGACAGCACGGCCTTGCCGTCCACCTGGACCATGCACGTGCCGCACTGGCCCTTCCGGTCGCACGACTGCTTGGCGCCCGTCAGGCCGAGCTCCTCGCGGACGACGTCGAGCAGGACCGTGTCCTTGTCGTGCGCGAGCACCTCGACCGGGTGCTGGTTGACGGTGAGCCTGACCTTCTTCACGTGCGCTCCGCCCTGTTGCCCGCCCGGCCCGCGACGACCCGTCCGCCGCACCCGGCGCGAGCCACCATCATCGGGGGTACGGCCGGCTGGGGTACATCGTTTCGGCCCCGTGTTGCACGGGCCGGTCGGCCCGCGACGCGGCGACTGTTCGAGGACGTCGGTCC
>JAJXTS010000209.1 GCA_021783595.1 Chloroflexota bacterium
GTGCGGCCGGCGGCGCGGGCGTCGTCGCGATCCTCGGGACCGAGCACCCGGCCGGCAGCGGCAGGGCCACGGCCACGGCCCCCGGCGCGCTCGGGCCGGGCCCAATCCCCTCCGAGCCCGGCGCCCTCGGGCCGCCCGACGGCTCGCCCGGCGACGAGGCCATCGAGCCCGGCCCCGCGGCCGGCCCCGCCCGTGTCGCCCGCGAGAACCAGCTGCCCGGCTCGCGGCGCTGGGAGCTGCCCCTGACCGGCACCGGCGACGCGGAGGGCTACGCGAGCGACGTCTCGGTGGCGCCCGGGGACAGGCTGGAGATCCGCATCCGGTCGTCGGCGCCAACCGTCACGGTGACCGCCTACCGGCTCGGGTACTACGGGAATCTGGGCGGCCGCCCCGTGGCCCGCTGGAAGAACGTCCGCGTGGCCGCGCAGCCCGCGCCGACCACCGACCCCACCACCGGGATGGTCCGCGCCGCCTGGACCCCGGCGGTCACCGTGCAGGTGCCCGCGACATGGGTCAGCGGGCTCTACGCGGCGGTGCTGGAGCCCGCCGGGGGCACGCCGCAGTACCTGACGTTCGTCGTGCGCGAGGCGACGCCCACCGCGCCGATCCTGCTGCTCTCCGCCGCCTCGACACACCAGGCGTACAACACCTGGGGCGGCAAGTCGCTCTACCCGGACGCCAGCACCGGGGCAGTGACCGTCCGCGGCGACGCCGGGGCCGTGGCGGCCAGCTGGGACCGCCCCTACGACGCGTACCGCGGGGCCGGCCTCGTCCTGCGCTGGGAGTACCCGTTCGTGCGCTGGCTCGAGGGCCGCGCCTACGACGTGGCCTACGCGGCGGACCTCGACCTCGAGCGGAGCCCCTCCATGGTTGCCGGCCGCGACCTGCTCGTCTTCGTGGGCCACCCCGAGTACTGGAGCGTGACGATGCGCCACACGCTGGAGGGCGCCATCGCAGCCGGGACGAACGTGGCCTTCTTCTCCGCCAACGAGATGCTGTGGCGGACCCGCTTCGAGAACCTGGCCGGCGGCCGGTACCGCTCGGTCACCTGCTACCGGAGCGCCGCCCTCGACCCGCTGGCCGCCACCCAGCCCGAGCAGGCCACCACCCAGTGGCGGGAGCCGCCCAGCCCCGATCCCGAGGCCGCGGTGATCGGCGAGATGGCCGGCCACATCGTGCTGGCGCCGGGCGACTTCGTGTGCTCCGTGCCGGGCCACTGGCTCTACGCCGGGACCGGGATGGCGGCCGGCGACTCCATCAGGCGCCTGGTGGGGCAGGAGTACGACGGCTTCTGGCCGCAGTACGCCCCGCCCGAGACCGAGGTGGTCTCGACGTCGCCGGTGACGTCCAACGTGACCCGCGACTCGAGCGTGTACGGCCCGGTGCAGTCGAACGACCCCACGGTGGCCACGGCCAACTCAACCGTGTACACCGCCGCGTCCGGGGCGACGGTGTTCGCCGCCGGCACCATCCAGTGGAGCTGGGGCCTGAGCGACTGGGGAAGCCCCGAGTACCAGGGCTACCACACGCCGGTGGACCCTCGGGTGGGGATCATGACCGCCAACGTGCTGGACCGCCTGGGCGGCTGAGCAAGGCCGGCGAGGGCGGCCGGGCGGGGCGGGCGCGACCCCCGGCCGGGCACCGCGCGCCGGTCACCAGATGAGCGTCGTCGCGTGCTGCGAGGCGGCCAGGAGCACAGCCGTCTCCAGCTTGCGCCACAGCGCCGCCGCGAACGTGGCGGTCATGTGGCCGTTGTCGCGCAGGACCAGCAGGTGCCCGATGATCGCGGGGCACGGGCTGGTGGGGCAGATCCAGCGCTCCGGGTCGATGAAGCCGGTGCCCATGGCGCGGGCCACCGTCAGCTCCGTGTTCAGCCAGGCGTAGTCGATGGCCTGGGCCACCGGCGTCGCGCACGCGAGGGCGTTGGACAGGTGCCCGGAGAGGCACACCGGCGGGTTCATCGACGAGATGGGCAGGTCGCCGATCATGATCACCCGCCCGGCGGCCGGCACCAGCTGCGACAGCGTGCGCTTCATCCCCTGGATCCAGTACCGGGTCCGGAGGTCGCCGCTGACCACCTGCCCGTTGCCGTCCACCGTCGCGAAGCCGCGCGTCCCGGTCACCAGCAGGATGTCCGGGTGGACCCTCACCAGCTCCGCGATCGACTGGTCGCGCCAGAGCTCGCAGTTGGGCATCGTCCGGTTGAGGCTCGGGTCGAACGCCGGGATGTCCGCGGGCGTGCAGGCCGACATCGTGAGGCTGAGCAGGCGCCATCCCTTGTCCTGGGCGATCCGGTACACGGCCGGGAACCAGCTGAGCGCGTGGCTGTCGCCGAACAGCGCGATGGTGTGGCTCGACGAGAGGTTGCCGTACAGGCACGACTGGGTGGACGGCGGCTGGTCCGTCTGGGTGTGGCAGTGGTCGGTGTAGGACAGCGGCATGTCCGCCGCCGCGCCCGCGAGCGTCGGCTGCAGGTCAGCCGGCACCGGCCCGGACGACGTGGCCGAGCGGGTCGGCGGCGTGACCATCGGGACCGGGCTCGGGGACGGGGACGGGGACGCCGTCGCCCCGACGGTGGCGCTCGGCGCCGGCTGACCCGAGGCCCCCGGTGCGGCCGCGCTCGCGCCGGGTGTGGCCGCCGCGCCCCCGACGGCGCCGCTCGGCTCGGGGCTGGCCTCGTTGTTGAGGATCTGGTCGAGTTCCTGGGAGTTCTGGTTGGCGTCGGCAGCGGCACCGGCCGAGGAGCCGCCCAGCCTCGCGGACGCCGATGCGCTGACGCCGCTCGCGGTGAGCGCCACGACGACGGCGAGCGCGCCGGCCATGGCCAGGTTCCAGCGCGGGCGCGTGCCGATCAGCCGGCCGCGTCGGAGCGGGTCCTCGACCAGGCGCGTGGTGGCCGCGGCCAGCGGGAAGGACGCCAGCGCCAGCGCGATCCGCGCCGCGACGGGCAGCGGCGAGCCGATGGCGAGTGCCGGCAGCACGAGCAGCGGCCAGTGCCACAGGTACACCGAGTAGCTGATGCGCCCGATCTGCCGCGGGACGGCCGCCCCGAGCCACCGGGCCGGTGCCCACGCGGCCGCCAGCGAGCTCGCCGCCATGCCGCCCCAGATCACCAGGGCGGCCCCGGCGGCGGGCACCAGGCCGGCCAGCCCCGGGAACGCCGACGAGCCGGTCAGGAGGAACCCGGCGGCCGCGATCATGGCGAGGCCGGCCCAGGCCATGGCCGCGCCCAGACCGGGGACCACCCTCCGGAGCTGCGGCTCGCCGACGGCGAGGACGGCGCCGAGGGCCAGCTCCCACGCCCGGCTCGGGAGCGAGAAGAACGCCCAGGGCAACGACACGCCGGCCAGCCAGGTCGCGAACGCGAAGGAGGCCAGTCCGATGCCGCCCGCCGCCAGCCCGACGCGGCGGCCCGGCCGGTCCGAGCCGCGCGCCACCAGCAGGATGATCGCGGGCCACAGCAGGTAGAACTGCTCCTCCACGCCGAGCGACCAGTAGTGCAGGACCGGCGACGGCGTCGTGGCCGTCGAGAAGTAGTCGGTCGCCTGCGCGGCGAACGACATGTTCGAGACGTAGACGCCCGCCGCGGTCACATCGTGGGCGATCTGCGGGACCAGCAGCGGCGGGGCGAGCAGCAGCG
>JAJXTS010000210.1 GCA_021783595.1 Chloroflexota bacterium
GTCGCCGGCGCCCATGCGGTGAGCGTGGTGCTCAAGCGGCTCGTGCGCCGCCGCCGGCCGGCCGACCCGCGCGTGCGCGTCCTCGTCGGCACGCCGGGCCGCTGGGGCTTCCCCTCGTCGCACGCGGCCTCCACGGCCGCGGCGGCCGTGGCCTACGGGAGGCTCCTCGGCCTGCGGGCGCCGCTCGCCGCAGTCCCCGCGATGATGGCGAGCCGGGTGATCGTCGGGGTGCACTACCCGAGCGACGTCGCCGCCGGTGCCGCCATCGGCATGGCGATGGGCCGGTGGGCCGCGGGCGGGCTCCCGAGAAGGGCCCGGCCGTGACGGCCGCTCGGGCCCTGGTGCGCGCCGCCCGCCCGCGCCAGTGGGCGAAGAACGTGCTGGTCCTGGCCGCGCCCGTGGCGGCCGGTGTCGCCTTCCAGCCGTCGGCGGTCCTGCCCGAGGGCCTGGCGGTGGTCGCCTTCACGCTCGCGTCGTCCGGCGTCTACCTGGTGAACGACACCATCGACCTGGAGGACAACCGGGCGCATCCGACCAAGCGCTTCCGCCCGGTGGCGAGCGGCGAGCTGTCGGAGCGCGCGGCGGTGGCCGCCGCAGCCGTCTTCCTGACGGCCGGGCTCGTCGTCGCGGCGCTCGTCGGCTGGCAGCTGCTCGGGGTCGTGGCGCTGTACGAGGTCGCCATGGTCCTGTACAGCCTGGGGCTCAAGCACATTCCGGTGATCGAGCTCCTGGTCGTGGCGTTCGGCTTCCTGCTCCGGGCCCTCGCCGGCGGTGTGGCGACCAACGTGGCGCTCTCGTCCTGGTTCCTCACCGTGGTCGGCTTCGGCGCGCTGTTCGTGGTGGCCGGGAAGCGGTTCTCGGAGATGTCCATGGTGGCGGACGCCCCGGCGGCCATCCGCCCGGTCCTCGCGAGGTACACGCCGTCCTACCTGCGCTTCGCGTGGACGCTCTCCGCGGGCGCGATGGTGATGACCTATGCGCTCTGGGCGTCGTCCCTCCAGGGCGCGGCCCCCGGCGGGGCGAGCCTGGTGTCCGCGGTCCCCGTCGTCGCGGCGGTCCTGCGGTACGCCATGAGGGTCGATGCCGGCGAGGCGGGCGAGCCGGAGGAGGTCATCCTCCGGGACAGGGTCCTGCTCGCGCTGGTGGCCGCGTGGGCGGCGTGGTTCCTGTACTCCGTGTATCTCTGAGCCGCGGGCGGCCCGCCGTCAGACGCGCAGGCGGCGGAACAGCGGGCCGGGCAGGAGTCGCAGGGCCACCATCACCCAGCGCATGGCCGGCGGCGCCCAGACGACGTCCCGTCCGGTCCGCAGGCCCGCCGCGATCAGGCCCGCGACCTGCTCGGGCTCCAGCGCCATGGGCGCCGCCTTGAGGCCGGCGGTCATCCTGGTCCGCACGAACCCGGGCCGGACCACCATGACCCGCACGCCGTCGCCGGCGAGGGCGGCCCCCAGCCCGGTGTAGAAGGCGTCGAGCCCGGCTTTCGTGGAGCCGTAGACGAAGTTGGACCGCCGCGGCCGAAGACCCGCCGCGGAGGACAGGGCGACGATCGCCCCATGGCCCTGCTTGCGCATCCGCCCCGCCACGAGCACGCCGCAGGCGACGGCGGCCGCGTAGTTGACCTGGACCAGGCCCATCGCGGCGGCCAGGTCCTGCCACGCCTGCTCCTGGTCCCCGAGCAGCCCGAACGCGACGATGACGACGTCGATGTCGCCCCCGGCGTCGAAGGCGCTGCCGACGGCGCGCTCGATCGAGGGCAGGTCCGTGGCGTCGAGGTCCACCTCGGTCACCCGGACCCCGCGGCCGGCCAGCTCCGCCGCCGCCGCCGTCCGGCGGTCGCCTGGACGGGCGGCGAGCACCACCTCAACCCCCGGCCGCTGGCCGGCCAGCTGGCGGGCCGTGGCCAGGGCGATCTCGGAGGTCCCGCCCAGGACGAGGATCCGCTGAACGTTGCCCACGGCGTCCCTCACAGCTCGAGCCTCCTGGCCAGGTCGGACATGAACACCCCGGCGGGATCCACGCTCCTCCGGATGGCGCGCCACTCGTCGAGCCGGGGGTACATCGTCGCGACCGCCGAGGCCGGGAGCCGCGAGTCCTTGGCTAGGTACTCCCGGCCGCCGGCGGCGAGCACCTCGCGGTCGAGCGAGTCGAGGAGCGCGCCCAGGCCGGGGGCGCCGATGGGCACGTCCAGGGCGAGCGTCCAGCCGGGGGCGGGGAAGGACAGGTGTCCCGGGCTCGACGGGCCGAACCGCTTGAGCACCGCGAGGAAGGATGCCTGCCCCGCGTCGCCGAGCATGCCGACGCAGCGCCGGAGCGTGTCCTCGGCGCCGAACGGCACGACGAACTGGTACTGGAGGAACCCCCGCGGGCCGTAGATGCGGTTCCACCGGCCCACCGAGTCCAGCGGGTGGAAGAACGCCGAGATCGTCTGGATCTCCCCGCGGCGCTCCCGGGGCGCCTTGCGGAACCACGTCTCGTTGAAGGCCATCACGGTGGCGCGGTTGAGCAGGCCGCTGGGGAAGAGCGGCGGCGCCACCGCCAGCTGCCGCGGCCCGAACTCGAGGGCGCGCCCGCGGATCGCCGGGGGCAGCTGCGCAGCCGTCGCCGGCCAGCCGCGCGTCAGGACCGAGCGCCCCAGCGAGGCGCCGCGGGCGAGGCAGTCGATCCAGGCCACCGAGTACGTGTACCGCTCGTCACCCTCGGCCATGCGCCCCATCAGGTCGTCCAGGTCGGCGCAGCGCTCGGTGTCCACCGCGCAGTACGCCGACTCGACCCGCTTCATCCGCAGCGTCGCCCGGAGCACGACGCCGGTCAGGCCCATGCCGCCGACCGTGGCCCAGAACAGGCTCGACTCCGGGGTGAGGCTGCGGACGGTCCCGTCGGCGACGAGCAGGTCCATGGCGGCCACGTGCTGCCCGAAGCTGCCGTCCACGTGGTGGTTCTTGCCGTGGATGTCCGCGGCGATGGCCCCGCCGACGGTCACCTGCCGCGTGCCGGGCGACACGGGGACGAACAGCCCCCGCGGCAGCAGGAGCCGCATCAGCTGGTCCAGGCTGGCCCCCGCCTCCACCGTGACGAGCCCGGTGGCGTCGTCCACCGCCAGCACGCGGTTGCGGGGCGCCATGTCAACGACGGTGCCGCCGCCGTTCTGGGCCGCGTCGCCGTAGCTGCGGCCCAGGCCCCGGGCGAGGACGCCCCGCCGGCCCGCGCCGGTGACCATGCGAGCCAGGTCGGCGTCGTCGCCGGCCGGGTGGACCACGGCGACGCTGGGGCTGGTCCGTCCCCAGCCGGTGAGCGGGCGACGCTGATCCATTGCGTCCTCCATGGGGGACCGGGCGCGCTCACACGCGGTGGATCGAGTCAGGGGAGTTGGCTGGCGCGCTAGGATTCGAACCTAGAACCCCCTGATCCAGAGTCAGGTGCTCTACCGTTGAGCCACGCGCCAGCGGCGCGCAGATGATACCGCACTCGCGCACGCGGCCGAAACCCCGGCGTCGGGTCCCGGTGGCGGTCGCGGTTCCCGC
>JAJXTS010000211.1 GCA_021783595.1 Chloroflexota bacterium
CGGGCCCCGCGGCGTCGGGATCGCCCTCGGCCGCCGCGGCGCTCGTGCTCTCCGCCGCCCGCCGCCGCTCGCCCCGCCGCTCGCTGGCGTCGAGCTCGGTCGCCACCGCGACGGCCACGGGGTCCAGCCCGGCCGGCGTCGCGGGGCCCACGGCGTGCGCCTTCGCCTCGGCCGGCTTGAGGGGCCCGCGGCGGACGATGGACACCACGCCCGAGAGCGTGATGCCGGTCGCCACGAGGTACAGCACGTTGGTGGTGCCGATCAGGTCAGACAGCGGCCCCACGATGATGATCGGCAGGAAGCTGGCCGTGGACACCAGCATGTTGAGGACGCCGAACACCCGGCCGCGGACGTCCTCCGGGAGCTCCTCCTGGAGCTGCGTCTGCGACGGGATGGCGACGAACGCGTAGGCGACGCCGGCCAGCAGCGCCACGAACACCACGATCGAGATCAGGCTCGTGAAGTCGGACAGCGACACGAGGCCCGCGCCCTGCTCAAGGTTGAGCACGAACCGAGACACGGGACCGATGCTCACGATCAGCATCACGAAGATGCCCAGCGCCACCAGGCCGCCCTCGATGATCCGGCGGCGCGGCGCGAGGTGGCCCCACGAGTTGAGCACCAGGATCCCGGTCACGATGCCGAACCCTAGCGGCAGCACGACCACGGCGAAGTCCTGGGGCTGGAGGCCCAGCGCGGTGCGCGCGAAGTCGGGCCCCAGGACGCCCAGCACGCCCACGAGCGACGCGGCGATGCCGAGGTACACGAGCGACCAGCCGATCGCGAGGTTGGCGCGGATGTACGCGATGCCCTCGCGCAGCTGGCCCAGCGTGGAGTCCATGGCCGCGGCCGCGGCCACGTCGGCCGTGCGCTCGCCGGTGTCGGCCGAGGACGGCGGGGCGGGCGGCAGCCACCAGCAGAACAGCGCGGCGACCAGGTAGAACACGGCCACCACCAGGATCAGCCCGGGCGCCCCGGCGAGGGTGACCACGAGCCCGCCGAGCAGCGCGTAGCCCACCGCGAAAGCGGCGTTGAGCGTGAGCGTGAACACCCCGTTCGCGGCCACGAGCTGCTTGCGCGGCACGAGCTGCGGGATCATCGACGCCTCGGCCGGCGCGAAGAACACGGTGATGGTGGACACGACCGCGTTGAGCACGAGCACCAGCGCCAGGACGTCGCGCAGGGCCCACAGCAGCACGAAGATGCCCGCCCGCAGGAGGTTGGTGCCCACCAGCACCAGGCGCTTGTCGAGGCGGTCCACGTAGACGCCGGCGACCGCGGACAGCAGCACCGCCGGCCCCAGGAACGAGAGGATCAGGACGCTGACCGCGGTGTTCGAGCGCGTGGTGTCCAGGACGATCACCGTCAGCCCGAACAGCACCATGTTGCCGCCGATCTGCGTGAACACCTGGCTCAGCCAGAGCAGCAGGAACGGGCGGTTGCGGAAGACGTCCAGGGCGCCGGGCTCGGCCTCCGGGCCGTGGCCGTTCCCGGCCGCCGCGCCGGCGGGCGTCTGGCCCGGGCCCGTGGCGGTCACGGGCGCCGCGGCGCCGCGGCGGCGCTCACGGCGGGGTCCCCCCGGCGCTCGAAGCCGGCCAGGCGGCGCTCGAGCGCGGGGCGCTCGAGGAGCACGTGTCGGCCGCAGCCCTGGCAGCGCAGGCCGATGTCCGCGCCGAGACGGTCCACGAGCCAGGTGTCGGCACCGCAGGGGTGGGTTCGGCGCAGGCGCACGACGTCGCCCAGGTAGAGAGTAACGGGAGGGGTGCCTGGCATCGCGCCGGAGCGTAGCAGAGGCACGGGTGGCGGGCGGGGCCGGGGGCGTCGCCCGGGCGCCGTCAGAGCCGCGGCCGGCCGAGCGTCGGGGCGAGGACGCGCGTGGTGGCCGGGAGGGTCACGAGGTCCTCGGCGTCCACGCGGATGGTCACCGACGGGTACTGCGCCGTCAGCTGCGCGATGATCCCGCCGGCCCGTGACAGCGACCCCGCCAGCGTCTCCGGCTGCCCGACGGCCAGGAACACGAGCGGCGAGGCGAGGGGCGTCCCGCCCACCGACAGGTTGCCGGCCTCGCCGGTGGCCACCACGCCCGGCACGATCCGCACGCCGTTGACCGCGATGGCCTCGGCGCCCGCGTTGCGCAGCTCGTTCACCAGCTGGGTGATCGCCAGCGGGGGCAGCGGGCCGGCGGCGGTCACCTGGACGCCCTGGCCCGCGACGCCGACGACGCCGGACCAGCCGAGGATCTGCGAGAGGTCGGACCTCATCTGGGTCGTGGAGGTGTCGCCTCGCTGCACGGCGGCGGCGAGGGCCTGGCGCTGCTGCTGCAAGGTGGCCACCTCGTCGCGGAGCTGGTTGTTGCGGGTGGTCACGTTGGCGACGAGCTCGGTGAGGTCCTGGACGGACAGCTGCGAGAGGCCCTGGTCCTGCGCCTGCGACCGGGCCTGCACCACGACCAGGAACCCCAGCAGCACCAGCACGAGGGCCACCGCCGCGCGTCCCCGGCCGCGCCGCATCAGGGCACCGCCATGGCGCCGGGCGCCACGGACGGCAGGGGCGTCGCCTGCGGCCGCCCGTACCGGAGGATGACGGACCCCGCGTAGGCCGGGAGGTCAACGCTGTCCGGCGTCGCCACGGCCACGCCGATGCCGTAGGCCACCTGGCGAGCGTGCATGAAGTCCACGAACCCGGGCAGGTGGGTCAGGGTGTCGAGCATCGACGCCGGCCCGAGCGCGGTGATCTGGTAGGGGGCCGCCACGTACGCGCCGTTGACCACGACGGAGCCGCCGATGTCCACCACGGCCGTGGACACGACCACGCGCTCCCCGTTGATGGCGATCCCCTCGGCGCCGGCCGCCCAGAGCTGGTCCACGACCGTGAGCACGTCGGCCCCCGACGCGAGGTAGTCCTGCTCGTTGCCGTCGGCCGGCACGGGTACGGTGGAATCGGACAGCTCGATCACCAGGCCGGGGCCCGTCATCGCTACGAGGCCTGCGCTGATCTGCGCGCTCTGGAGCTCGGCGTTGAGGTCCTGGGAGACGGCGGCCCCGCCCTGGCCGGCGGCCTCGAGCTGGGCGATCGCCGCGCGCGCGTCGAGGACCTGCTGCTCGAGCTGGCCCTGCTGCTTCTGGAGGTCCAGCACGGTCGAGACGAGGGGGGTCCGCTCCTGGCTCGTGTACTGGACGCGGGGCCCCTCCGCGGCCATCTGGGCGGCGATCAGGAAGCCCAGCGCCAGCAGCGCGACGGTGAGCGTGACCTGCCAGCTCGGGATGGCGCGGACGCGGCGGGCGAGCGAGGTCATGGCGCGGCCGGACGCCGGGCCGAGAGCACGATCCAGACCAGGACCGCGGCCGCCACGACCATGATCCCCAGGAGGGCGAGCGTGAGCGCGTCGCCGCCCGAGCCGGAGCCGCCGGGACCGGGGGTGGCGACGGGCGCGGGCGACGCCACGGTGCTCGCGGTGGCCGGGGCCGCGCTGCCGCCGGCGGGCGAGACGGGGCCGGAGGCGCCCGGCG
>JAJXTS010000212.1 GCA_021783595.1 Chloroflexota bacterium
GCGAAGGAGGTGCTCGACGGGATCATGCCGATCCTGGGCGGCATGCCCACGTCCCTGCTGAAGACGGGCCCGGTGTCCGCGATCCGCGAGAAGACACACGAGCTGTGCGAGGTGGTGGGCAGGGGCGTCGGCTACGTCATGCAGGCGACCATCAACGAGATGGAGGGCTGCGACCCGGCCATGATCGACGCCTGGGTTCGGGCCACGAAGGAGTTCGGGGCCTCCTGAGCGGCGTTCCGCAGCCGCCACCGCGGCGTTCCGCAGCCGCCACCGCGGCGTTCCGCACTACCGCCACCCGCGGTGGTGCGCAGCCGCGCGGCGTTCCGCAGCCGCCCGGCGTTCGTCGCTACCCGCCACCCGCGGTGGTGCGCAGCCGCGCGGCGTTCCGCAGCCGCGCGGCGTTCCGCACTACCGCCACCCGCGGTGGTACGCAGCCGCAACCACTTGGGTCGTGCACGCACGATTCTGCTGTACCGCCCGTGGCGGTGCAGCGGGCTGGACTCCCCGTTTGCACCGCCCGCGGCGGTGCGACGGAAGGGGGGCGGACCCGGAAACAGGGCGCGGGGCCAAGACTGGGCGCAGGGCCAGGACAGGCGCGGGGCGCGACAAACGTGCCGCGACGCGCCGCACTCAGCCGACGAGCCCGTCCTCGGTGAGGATCGCGTCGAGCGGGACGTCGTGGGCGTGGCCCTCGAGTTCCGGAAGATGGCCGTGCGCGAAGGCGATCCCCAGCGTCGCCGGCCGCTCGGCCGGGCCCATCGCGCCCAGCGTCCGGTCGTAGTAGCCGCCGCCGTAGCCGAGGCGGATGCCGTCCCGACCGAAGCCCACGCAGGGGACGAGCAGCAGGTCCGGCTCCACCTGCGGCGTTCCGTCCGGCGCCGGGATCCCGTGGCGGTCCGGGGCCATCGGGCAGCCCGGCCACCAGGCGTGGAACGTCATCGTGTCGTTGACGGGGTCGATGACCGGAAGGCCCACCACCCGGCCCGGGACGGCGGCGAGCCACTCGCCCAGCGCCGGCAGCGCGTCGAACTCGCCCCGGATCGGCCAGTAGGCGCCGATGACGGCCGCATGTCGCCCGGCGAGCTGCGCCCGCAGGCGTTCGGCCAGACGCGCCGAGCGCTCCGGGCGGTCCGGCATTGCCCGGCGCTCGGCGAGCAGGCGCTTGCGGTGGGCCACCTTGTCCGGCGGCGCGGCGGGATGGGGCGCGGAATCGTCGATCACCCGTCCATGATGCCCGCCCCGCGAGCGGGACGTCGCCCGGCCCGGACGCGCGCGGCCGAGCCGGACTGCCTGGGCGGGCCCCCGCTGGCCGGTGAGAGCCGGGCAGAGCCGAGGCGCCGGGCGCGGTGACGCGCAACGCGCCCGGGGTTGGGCCCGCCCGACGGTCCCCTGCCCGAACCCGGGCATACTTGCGCCCGAAGGAGTGACCCCACCGTGCCCAACATCCTGCAGCACCTCCCCGTCGGCGAGCGCGTCGGCATCGCCTTCTCCGGCGGCCTCGACACCAGCGCCGCGCTGCACTGGATGCGGTCGAAGGGCGCGATCCCGTACGCGTACACCGCGCACCTCGGCCAGCCGGACGAGGACGACTACGACGCGATCCCGGTCAAGGCGCTCAGGTACGGCGCCGAGAAGGCCCGCCTGATCGAGTGCCGTCCGCAGCTCGTCGCGGAGGGCATCGCGGCCCTCCAGACCAGCGCCTTCCACATCTCGACGGCGGGACACCTCTACTTCAACACCACGCCGCTGGGCCGCGCGGTGACCGGGACGATGCTCGTCTCGGCGATGCGGGAGGACGGCGTCAACATCTGGGGCGACGGGTCCACCTACAAGGGCAACGACATCGAGCGGTTCTACCGCTACGGCCTGCTCGTCAACCCGGGCCTCCAGATCTACAAGCCCTGGCTGGACCAGCAGTTCATCGACGAGCTGGGCGGCCGGGCGGAGATGTCCGCCTACCTGGACGGCGCCGGCCTCGAGTACAAGATGAGCGCCGACAAGGCGTACTCCACCGACTCGAACATCCTCGGCGCCACCCACGAGGCGAAAGACCTCGAGTTCCTGGACCGCGGCGTGTCGATCGTCAACCCGATCATGGGCGTGGCCTCGTGGCGAGCCGACGCGGCCGTGCCGGCGGAGACCGTGCGGGTCGGCTACGAGGACGGCGAGCCGGTGACGCTCAACGGCGAGACCTTCGAGACGCCGCTCGCG
The DNA here is from genome assembly GCA_021783595.1 of Chloroflexota bacterium. GTDB lineage: Bacteria > Chloroflexota > Limnocylindria > Limnocylindrales > CSP1-4 > CAIXZV01. Next base: position 2,212 of record JAJXTS010000212.1, read on the forward strand.
CTGTTCACCCGGGCCAACGAGATCGGCGGGCGCCACGGCCTGGGCGTCAGCGACCAGATCGAGAACCGGATCATCGAGGCCAAGAGCCGCGGCATCTACGAGGCGCCCGGCATGGCGCTGCTGTACATCGCCTACGAGCGGCTGGTGACCGGCATCCACAACGAGGACACCATCGACCAGTACCGGTCCAACGGGCGGCGGCTCGGCCGGCTCCTGTACCAGGGCCGCTGGTTCGACCCGCAGGCGCTGATGCTCCGCGAGACCGCCCAGCGCTGGGTGGCCCGGGCCATCACCGGCGAGGTGACGCTGGAGCTGCGGCGCGGCAACGACTACTCGATCCTCGACACCACGAGCCCGAACCTGACGTACCACCCCGAGCGCCTGACCATGGAGAAGGGCGACGAGGTGTTCTTCACGCCGCAGGACCGGATCGGCCAGCTGACGATGCGCAACCTCGACATCGCGGACACGCGCGAGAAGCTGGTCGTGTACCACCGCTTCGGCCTGATGGGGACCAACCGCGAGGACGGGCTGCCATTGCTGCCGGCCGCGGCACCGGACCAGAAGCCGGTCGAGGGGGCCGACGGGGCCGAGGGCGCGCCGGAGGCGTAGGCGGGCTCTCGGGATCGGGCGTCGGGGTGTAACAGAGCGGCCCCCCGTTCGTTGCTGGACGGCGAATGGGAGTGACGCCCAGCAGGGGCCAACGCCCCGCCGCCACCCCGGGGAGCCGGACATGATCGGCATCGTTCCCGCCGCTCTGATCGCCAAGGTCACAACTGCCATCGGGGGCGCCGCCCTCATCGCCGCGGTCGCCGTGACCGGCATGAGCGCCAGCCCCATTCCGGCCGCGCAGGCAGATCTCGATCGCGTCCAGCTGCGCGACATCGACACGCTCCAGGACCGCACGCAGGACCGGGACCGGGTCGACGCGACGACGCTCTCCGTGACGTCGAGCGGCGACCTGGACCAGGACCGCGACCGAGTCCAGGACTGCGGCCTCGGCTGCGACCTGGACCAGGACCGCACGCAGGACCGGGACCGGGTCGGCAATGGCGGCGCTGCCGTCGCCGCGACGACGCTCGCCGTGACGTCGAGCGGCGACCTGGACCAGGACCGCACGCAGGACCGGGACCGGGTCGGCAATGGCGGCGCTGCCGTCGACGCGACGACGCTCGCCGTGACGTCGAGCGGCGACCTGGACCAGGACCGCGACCGCGTCCAGGACTGCGACCTCGGCTGCGACCTGGACCAGGACCGCACGCAGGACCGGGACCGGGTCGGCAATGGCGGCGCTGCC
>JAJXTS010000213.1 GCA_021783595.1 Chloroflexota bacterium
AGCTCGCGGCCGGCGCCTGACGGCCGACATCGCGCCGGCCGGCCCCGGCGCCCGGGGGGTCCCGCGCCCGGCTGCGCGACCCTCACCTCGGACCGCTCCCGGGACCGCGCGCTGCCGGAGGGCTCAGTCGCCGCGGCGCGGCCCGCGCCCGCCGGCCCGCCCCGTCACCTCAGGCGGGCGCCACCTCCGGCACGCTCGCGGCCCAGGCGCGGAACTCGGCCCGCAGCCGAGCGGCCGTCGCCGCGTCGCAGAACGCGGCCTCGAGCGCGGTCAGGTTAACGGCCCACAGCTCGGGCACCGTGACGCCGATCCTCTCGACGGCTCGGACGTACTCGTCGGTCAGCGTGACGTCGGACACCGTGAGGTCGTCCGTGCTGAGGGTGACGCGGACCCCTGCCCGGAGGAGCCGGCGCAGCGGGTGCGCCTCGAGCGCCGGCACGATGCTCGCCTGGACGTTGGACGTGGGGCACAGGTCCAGCCACGTGCCGCGGGCGATGAGCTCCGCCACCAGCGACGGGTCGTCGATGGCGAGCGGTCCGTGGGCGATGCGCTCGGGACGGACCTCGAGCGCCCGCCGGACCTGCGCCGCGCCGCCCCACTCGCCGGCGTGCACCGTGACGTGCAGACCCATCTCGCGAGCCAGGTCGAGCGCCGCGCGGTGCCGCCCGAAGTCCGGGAACGCGGCCTCCTGCCCCGCCAGGTCCACGCCCACGAGGCCGTCGGGGACGCCGTTGCCGGCCAGGTCCCGCACGAACGCGAGGTTGGCCTCGGGCGCGTGCGAGCGCATCAGCGTGGCGATCAGCCGGACCTCGATGCCCCGGCGCGACGCGGCCGCCCTCGCGCCGCGCCACGTCGCCTCGACCACCTGGCGACCGGTCAGCCCCCGGTTCGTGTGCAGCAGCGGCGCCCACCGAATCTCCGCGTACCGGACCCGGTCCGCCGCCTTGTCCTCGACCAGGTCGGCCGCGATTCGCTCGATCGCCTCGGTGTCCTGCATCAGCGCGATCGGCAGGTCGAATGCGAGCAGCAGCGAGGCCTGGTCGGCGGACTGCTCCGGTCCGACGAGCACGCCACGCATCCCGGCGAACGTGCGCGGCGCGTCCACGCCCCGCGTCCGCGCGATCTCGAGCGCGGTCGCAGGGCGCAGCGAGCCGTCGAGGTGAAGGTGGAGCTCTGCCTTGGGCATGGCCGCGGCGAGGGCGCGCAGGGTCCGGGGGTCCAGGTCGCTCATGGGCCCGATGGTAGGGTGCCGCGGGACGGGTCAGGCGCCGGGCGCGCACGGCCCGACGAGCCCGGGCGTCTGATCTTGCGCGTGCGGAGTAGCATGTTTGCAGCACGCCAGCCATCCTCGGGCCAGCCCCGCGAAGGCGAGACGTGCGCTGCCCCGGCCGCAACCCAGCAACGGAGCCAAGCCGCATGTCCACCGTCCTCGTCACCGGCGCCAACGGCTTCGTCGGCAGCCATGCCATCCCCTCGATCCTCGACGCGGGCCACCAGGTGGTGGCGCTCGTGCGCGACGACGCGGGCGCCGACGAGGTCGTGCGCAGGGTGCCGGACGGGAGCTTGGCCAGCGTCACCGTGCGCCGGGGCGACGTCACGCGGCCCGCCACGCTCAGCGAGGCCTTGGCCGGCGTGGACGCGGTCCTGCACCTGGCGGCCGTCGCGCGCGACTGGGACGGCGGCCAGACGCTGCGCCTGGTGAACACGGAGGGAACGCGCAACGTGATCGCGGCGATGCACGCGGCGGGCGTGGACCGCCTCGTGCACGTCGGCGCGCTGGGCGTCCGGGACGAGCCGGACCTGCACTACGCGAGCTCGAAGGCCAAGGCGATGGCGCTCGTCCGCGAGAGCGGCCTGCGCTGGACCATCCTGGCGCCGTCGCTGCTGTTCGGTCCGCGCGACGGGTTCTTCAATCTCCTCGCCGGGTTGGTGCGGCTCTCTCCCGGCGTGGTGCCGATCACGGGTCGCGGCACGGCACGGTTCCAGCCGCTCGCCATCGGCGACCTGGCCCGGGCATGCGCCGTCGCCCTTGCCGACGACGGGTTCGCGGGTCGCGAGCTGCTGCTGGGCGGGCCGAGGTACTGGACCTACCGCGAGATCGTGCAGGAGGTGCTGCGCGGCATGGCGGCCCGTCGGATCCTGGTTCCCATGCCCGTCGCGGTGATCCGGCTGGTCGCCGGTCTGGCCGAGACGGTGAGGCTGCCGTTCCCCGTGGCGACCGACCAGCTTCGCCAGCTGCGGTACGACAACATCGGCCCGCTCGACAGCGTTCGCTCCGGCTTCGGCTTCGACCCCCGCCCGATGGAGGGCGGCCTGACGCACCTGCGGCAGCGCCTCGCTGACCAGTAGGGGCCGCCGCGCGCCCCGCCAGCGCCCTCCGGCCGGGGGCGGCACCGGACCGCGGCGGGGCGCTCGACCGGCTACGCTGCGCCCGTGGGAAGGACTCGCCGTGTGGTCGCCGCGATCGCGTGGCTCGTCGCCGTGGCCGTGATCGGCATGGGCGGCGCCGGCGTGGCGGCGTCCCTCAACCGCCCGCCGGCGTCGGGGGCCCGCCCGGAGCTCACCTGGACCGGCGACCGGCAGGCCGCCCCGGCGCTCGACGCCGCGGCTGGCAGGCTGCAGGCGCTCTCGGACGCCGTGGACGCGCTGGGAACCTCCTCGAAGCGGGCCCTGGCAGACTTCATCGCCGGCGACACGGCAGCCCTGGCGAGCGACCTCTCCACGGGCGCGGCCCAGCTGGAGGCGGTCACCTCGTCGGCGGCCGGCCTCCGCGCGGCGCTGGCCGCGGTGCCCTACACGGACGCCCTCGCCGCGCTGCGCGTCTCAGCGCAGACCAGCGCCCGCTACCGGCAGCTCGCGGCGACGCCCGGGCTGGCGGCGAACCTCGAGACGGACTGGCAGCTGCTCTCGGCCAAGGCGCAGGCTGCGTCGATCGTGCCGGGTCTGCTGGCCCAACACGACCGGCAGACGGCCGCGGCGGCGGCGCAGGGCGGGGCAGGCCACTACCAGGCGGCGCTCGCGCTCCTCGACGCCCCGGCCGCCACCCTCGCGCAGGCCCGCCAGGCGGCCGCGAGCCTCGCCAAGACGGCCGACGTCTCCACGCTCACGCAGTGGATGGACCGACAGGCTGCCTACGACGCCGCGCTCCGCCAGCTGTACACGGTCATGCTCTCGTCCAAGGGCAAGGTGACCTCGGCCGTGCGCGCCGCGTTCGCGGCCGAGGAGGCGGCCAAGGCCGCCCTGCCGGCGAGCACCGAGGGCATCGTCGTGATCATGGGCGCCATCGCGCAGGGAGGGCTCGACCAGGCCGTCATCGACATCGAGATCGCGCGCGGGTCGCTGGCAGCCGCGCTCTCGGCGCAGCAGGCCGGGATGCCGGCGAGCCCCGTCCCGACGCTGCCGGCCTCGCCGCTGCCGTCCGCCGCCGCTCCGTCGCCCCGTTCCGGGGCCACGCCGCCGCCGTAGCGACCGCCGCAGGTCGCAGGGGCTGGTCCTGGG
>JAJXTS010000044.1:0-8421 GCA_021783595.1 Chloroflexota bacterium
GCTCCGCCGCCCGCGGGCGCCGCGCCGCGGGCTCCGCGCCGCGGGCTCCGCGCCCCGCGCCCCCCGCAGGGACAACCGAGCCCTCGCACGCCACCCGCGTGCGGTACGCTCCGCCGGATGAAGGGCCTCGTCCTCGCCGGCGGCACGGCCACGCGCCTGTTCCCGCTGACGATCGTCACCAACAAGCACCTGCTGCCGATCTACGACCGGCCGATGGTCTACTACCCGCTGGAGACGCTCGCGGGCATGGGCATCCGCGAGGTCATGGTGATCGTCGGCGGCAAGAGCGTCGGCGACATCGTGGAGCTCCTCGGCGACGGGCGCCACTTCGGGCTCGACCTGACGTACCGCTACCAGCGCGGCGCGCTGGGCATCGCCCACGCCATCGGCCTGGCCCGCGACTTCATCGGCGACGACGCGTTCTGCGTGGTCCTGGGCGACAACATCCTGCGCGGCGACCCCCTCGCGCCGCTCGCCCGCCAGTTCGAGGCGGAGGGCTGGGGCGCCGGCACGCTGCTGTACCGCGTCCCGGACCCGGAGCGCTTCGGCGTGGCCGAGCTCGGCCCCGACGGCAGGGTGGTCGGCTTCGAGGAGAAGCCCAAGCACCCCAAGAGCGACCTCATCCCGATCGGCGTGTACTTCCTGCGCCCGGACGCGTTCGGCGTCATCGAGCGGCTGGCGCCCTCGGGCCGCGGCGAGTTCGAGATCACCGACGTGCTGAACCACTACATCCCCGGCGGCCGCCTGTTCGCGCCCGTGTACGAGGGGCAGTGGGCGGACGCGGGCACGGTCCCCTCGCTGCTCAAGGCAGCCGAGCTGGCCCAGGCCGACGACCGAGCGGGGCGCCTGGCGCGGCCCGTCGAGCGGCCGCGGGACCCGGCGTGAGCGAGCGGGTCGGCCCCGGCGCCCGCCTGCTCGTCACCGGCGGCGCGGGGTTCATCGGCTCGGAACTGGTCCGCCAGCTGCTGGCCCGCCGCGACGGGACGCGCGTCACGGTCCTCGACAAGCTCACCTATGCCGGGAACCGGGCGAACCTCGCCGCGGTGGAGGAGGATCCCGAGCAGGCCGACCGGTTCGCCTTCGTGCGCGGCGACATTGCCGACGCCAGCCTCGTCGAACCCCTTATCGCCGAGGCGGACGCGGTCCTCAACGTGGCCGCCGAGACGCACGTGGACCGCAGCATCCTGGACCCGGAGGCGTTCCTGCGCACGGGCGTCATCGGCGTCCACGTCCTGCTGGAGGCCGTCCGGCGCGAGCACGAGCGGGCCGGCCGGGGCGACCGCCTCCCCGTCCGCTTCCTGCAGGTGAGCACCGACGAGGTCTACGGCGACATCGAGGCGCCGCGCCGCAGCGTCGAGGCCGACCCGCTGGCGCCGCGCAGCCCCTACGCGGCGGCCAAGGCGGCAGGCGAGCTGCTGGTCCGAGCCTACGGCACCACCTACGGCCTGGACGCCGTGATCACCCGCGGCTCGAACACCTACGGCCCGCACCAGCACCCCGAGAAGCTCATCCCGCTGTTCACGACCAACGCGCTGGAGGGCGAGCCCCTCCCGATGTACGGCGACGGGATGCAGGTCCGGGACTGGCTCCACGTGGGCGACCACGCCTCCGGCATCGACTTCGTCCTCCGGCACGGCGAATCCGGCGAGGCGTACAACATCGCGGGCGACCACCTGCTGCCCAACCGCGAGGTCATCGGCCTGCTGCTCGCGGCCACGGGTCGCGACTGGTCGATCGTGCGGACCGTGCCGGACCGGCCGGGCCACGACCGCCGCTACGCGATGGACGGGTCCAAGCTGGCCGCGCTGGGATGGCGGCCGAGCGTGCCGTTCGCCGATGGCCTGCCGGCGACCGTGGCCTGGTACCGCGACCACCCCGACTGGATCGCGAGCGCCAAGTCGGGCGACTGGGACGCCTACTACGCCCGCCAGTACGGCGACCGGCTGGCCGCTGGCCGCGCGGTGGACGGGACCGCCTAGTGCACGTCGCGGTCGTCGGCGTCGTCGGGCGGCTCGGCCGGGCGCTCGAGGCGGCGCTCGAGGGGTCGCCCCTCACCGGGGGCCGCCCGCCGGTCGGTTGGGACCTGCCGGAGTTCGACCTCGACACGGTCACCGCCGCGAGCTTCGGCGCGCTGCTCGACCGGGAGCGGCCCGACGCGGTGATCCACACCGCCGCCTGGACCGACGTGGACGGCAACGCCCGCGAGCCAGACGTGGCGATGCGCCGCAACGGGACGGCGGTGGGCGAGATCGCCCGCGCCTGCGCGGCCCGCGGCACGGACCTCGTGATCCTGTCCACCAATGAGGTGTTCGACGGGCGGCGCACCGATGGTCGCGGCTACGCGCCGGATGATCCCCGCAACCCCGTCAACCCCTATGGCACCGCCAAGGCGGCCGCGGAGCAGCTTGCGGCGGCTGCGTTCGCCGGGTCCGCGGGCCGCCTGGCCATCGTCCGGACCGCCTGGCTGTTCGGCCCGCCCGGCAACGACTTCCCCGCCAAGATCGCCGCGGCCGCGGTCCGCGCTCGGGCGGCCGGCGAGCCCCTGCGCGTCACCGGCGACGAGATCGGCACGCCCACCTACACGCCGGACCTTGCGGCGGCGATCGTCGAGGTGCTGGGCGCGGTCCGGGCCGTCGCCCCGGGCGCCACGGCGATCCACCACCTGGTCAACGGGGGACGGGCGTCCCGGGCCGACTGGGCGCGCGAGGTGCTCCGCGCGCTGGCGCTCGACGCCGCGGTGGTGGACGTGCCGGCCGCGACCTGGCAGCGCGCCTCGACGCCGCCCCTGTGGGCCGTGCTGGAGCCGACGCCGCTGCCCTCCGGTACCCCGATGCGCGACTGGCGCGAGGCGTTTGCCGAGGCGGTGCCCGAGTTGCGGCGGGGCCTGGCCGGCGGCTAGGCCTCGTCACCGGGGCCGCCCGTCCCCCGGCACGGTACTGCCGGCAGGGGCCCGATCGGCCCACGGCGTGGCCGGACTATTCCGCGATTGGCCCGGTGCGCCGAGCGGACGAGGCTTGCGGGGTCACGAACCGTGTCCGGGAGCCCACGAATTGCGCAAGCTGGCCGTCGCGCTCGTCGCCCTGATCGTCGCCGGCCTCGGCGTGGTGGCCCCAGCGACCGCCATGCCCGTCCGCGCGGCCGGCGCGGGTCCCAAGGTCGCCATCATCGTCGGCGCCACCGGCAGCGTGACCCCCACGTACCGGGCCTACGCGGACCAGGTCTACGCCACCGCCATCCAGTACACGGGCAACGTCGTCCGGGTCTACAGCCCCGACGCCACGTGGCCGCGCGTCCAGGCAGCCGTCAACGGCGCCTCGATCATCGTGTACCTCGGCCACGGCAACGGCTGGCCGTCGCCCTACGGCAACGACGCCGCCTACACCACCAAGGACGGGTTCGGCCTCAACTACGACGCCAACGGCGACGGCGTGACCACCGACAGCGAGCTCAGGTACTACGGCGAGCCGTCGATCCGGACGCTGAGGCCGGCGCCCAACGCCGTCGTCCTCCTGTTCCACCTGTGCTACGCCTCGGGCAACAGCGAGCCCGGCAAGCCCGACCCGACGCTGGCCGTGGCCCAGCAGCGTGCCGACAACTACGCGGCGCCGTTCCTGGCAGCCGGCGCCAAGGCCGTCATCGCCATCGGCCACAGCCACGACCCGTACTACATCAGCGCCCTGTTCACGGCCAACGAGTCCATCCGCGACTACTGGACGAGCGCGCCCGGCGCGCACGGCAACGTGCTCCAGACCGCCTCGGTCCGGACGCCCGGCGCGAGCGAGCTCCTGGATCCCGACTACCCCACGCCGGCCGGCTTCTGGCGCTCGGCCACGGGCGACCTGGCGCTCTCCACCGCGGCCGTCACGGGCGCCTCGTTCGCCGGCACCGGCGCGGACCCCGCGCAGCAGCCCGTCCCGGGCAACGCCACTCTGACGCCCGGGGGCGGGACGCCGTACGGCACTGCCGCCGACGCCGCCCACAGCGACATCACCGTGGACGCCACCGCGCCGACCCTCAGCGTGAGCGGCGGCCCGGGCCCCTTCGTTTTCAGCCCCAACGGCGACGGCGTGAGCGATGTCGTCGCCATGGCCTCCTCCGAGGCCGGGGCGATCCGGGCCACGGTGCTCAGCGCCGCGGGCGCCATGGTCGCCCAGATCTCGGGCTCGGCTGCCGGCAAGGCCGCGAGGCTGTCCTGGGACGGCACCGCGGTCGGCGGGCTCCCGGTCCCCGACGGCGCCTACACCCTCACCGCCACGGCCACCGACCCGGCCGGCAACAGCAGTCCCGCGGTGACCCGGCCTGTCATCGTGGACCGGACGCTCGGCTTCGTCGCGAGCTCCAGGCCCGTGATCCTCCCGCAGGGCGGCGATCCTGCGGCCTCCGCCACGGTGCTGAGCTTCCGGCTGGCCGGACCGGCGACGGTGAGCTGGACCGTGATCAACGGCAAGGGCGTCGCGGTGCGGACGATCACGGCCGGCACGGCGCTCGGCGTCGGCACCCACACGTTCAGCTGGGATGGCCGGGACGACGCCGGCGCCCTGGTGCCCCGGGGGGTGTACCGCTCGCAGGTGGTGGCCGAGGACTCCGTGGCCACCGTGACGCAGCGGGCGCCCGTCACGGTGGGCGCGTTCCTCGTCACGGCGTCGGTCGCGGCGCCCGGACGCGGGCAGCGCCTCACGGTCACCGCGAGCGCGGCAGTGGGCCTCAAGTCGGCCCCGCGGCTGGTCGTCAGGCAGCCGGGCGCCAAGCCCTGGTCGGTCGCGATGGCCAAGGTCGCGCCGGGCGTCTTCCGCGCGACCGTCACGCTGCGGGCCTCCTCCGCCGGAACGCTCCGGCTCCAGGTCACCGGGGCCGCTGCCAACGGGACCCTGCAGCAGGGCAGCCTGTCGCTCCGGCTGCGCTGAGCCCGGGGCGGCTCGGGCAGCCGCGGGCACGGGCACGGGCCGGGGCCCACGGAGCGCTGGCACCCGGGGGCGCGCCCCCGGACGGCGATGCGCACCGGGCGCCAGCCGTACACTGCGCGCCGTGAGCCAGAGTACCGAGCACCGGCCGGGGGATCCCGCCTCGGCGTCCACCGTCCACGAGGCCATGGCGTCGCGCCCGGCCCCGGCGCCCCACGCCGGCGTGTGGGTGGTGGTTCCCACCTACAACGAGGCGGCCAACATCGAGGCGATCTCGGCCGCGATCCTCGCCGCGCTGCCCGGCGCAACCCTGCTCATCGTGGACGACGGCTCGCCTGACGGCACCGGCGACATGGCCGACCGCATGGCCGCCGGCAACCCGCTCGTCCGTGTCCGGCACCGCAGCGCGAAGCAGGGCTTGGGCCGGGCGTACCTCGACGGCTTCGGCGTTGCGCTCGCGGGCGGCGCGGCGGTGGTGATCCAGATGGACGCCGACTGGTCCCACGATCCGACGGCGCTGCCGAGCCTGGTGGCGCCCATCCGGGACGGCCGGGCGGACCTGGTGATCGGCTCGCGGTACACGGCGGGCGGCGGCACGCAGAACTGGGGCCTGGCTCGCCGGGTCATCTCGCGCTCGGGCTCGGTGTTCGCCCGGACCGTGCTCGGCCTGCGACCGCACGACCTCACCGGCGGCTTCAAGGCGTGGCGCGCGACGACCCTGGCGGCGGTGCCCGCGGACGGCGTGAGAGCGGGCGGCTACGTGTTCCAGATCGAGATGACCTACCGCGCCTCGCGCGGCGGCGCCCGCGTGGTGGAGGTGCCCATCCTGTTCAAGGACCGCACCGCCGGGCAGTCGAAGATGAGCCGCCGAATCGTCTTCGAGGCGTTCTTCGTGGTCCTGGGCCTTCGCTGGGACGAGCTTCGCGGCCGCGGCCCGACGCGCGCCGGCTCGCGGTGATCGCGCCGCGCGAGGGCTGGCGGCCGGGCTCGGGCGCATCGGGTGACACCGGCCTGCCAGGCCCGCGGGGCGTCCGGGTGGTCATGGACCTCCGGCCCCTCCAGGCGCCTGAGCGCGCCCCGCTGACCGCCGCGTACCTGGAGCAGGTGCTCACCGCGCTGGACGCGGACCCGCGCGACGGGGAGTCGTTCGCGATGCTGCTCGCGGCGGATCTCGACGACCCCACCTCCGGGCGGTGGCCGAGCCTCGACATCGTGGGGCGGCGCCTGCTGCCGCCAACCCGGCTGCTGCGCGCCGGCGCGCTGACCGTGGACCCGTTCCTGCTCCGGGGCGCGTCGATCGGCTCCGGGTGGCGGGCCGAGCGCGGCGGCGCGGCCGGGTCCGTGTACTGCGCCGCGGCCGGCGCCCTGCCCATCGCGTCGGGGATCCCCGTCGTGGCGTCCCTGCTGGACCTGGCGCCGTGGCAACTGCCGGAGTCGTGGCAGCGGGGGCGTGCCGCCAGGTTCGGCCAGCGCCTGCGGGCCCGGCTGCTCCGCGACGCCGCCGCCGTGATCGTGCCCAGCCGCTCTGCCGGAGCCGACGCGAGGCGCCTGCTCCGCGTGCGCCAGGCCGCGCTGCGGGTGGTGCCGCTGGCGCCGCGCCCGGCATTCCGGCCGGAGGCAGCGGCCGGGTCGCGCGCCGAGCGCGATCGCCTGGGCCTCGGCGAGCGCTACGCCGTCTACGTGGGCCGGTTCGACGCTCGCCACGACCTCGACACGCTGCTCGCGGCGCTGTCGGCGCTGGCGGGCGAGGCCGCCCCGGCCGGCCTGCCGGCGGACGCGTGGCCGCCGCGCGTCGCAGTGGTGGGCGCATCGCCGGAGGACCGGGCCGAGATCTCGCGCGCCGCCGTCCGCGCCGGCGTGGGCGAGGCTTTGGTGTACGCCCAGGCACTCGACGAAGGGCGGCTCGCGGCGCTCGTCGCGGGAGCTCGCTTCCTGGTGCAGTCCGTCCGCTCCGACGCCGCGGGGACCGCCGCCGCGGAGGCGCTCGCCGCCGGGGTGCCGGTGGTGGCCAGCGCGGCTGGCGCCCTGCCCGAGATCGTGGGGCCGGCCGGCATCCTGGTGGAGCCCGGCGACGCCCGGCGGCTCGCGGTCGCGGTGCGTGCCGCCTGGTCCGACGACGCGCTGCACGCCCGCCTGCGCGCTGCCGCCCACGACCGGCCGTCCGCGTCGCGCACATGGGCGGACGTCGCGCGCGAGACCCGCGCCGTGTGGGCCGAGGCTGCCCTCCCGGCACCGCTGCTCTGAGGTCGCCGGCCCGTTCCCCGGTCAGGCGCTCCGCGGTCCCGGGCGACCGCTACAGCACCAGCCGCCAGTCCCCGACCAGGCCCAGCGGCGACGGGCTCGGCGCTGCGGCGCCCGACGGCAGGGGCGAGGTCCCCGACCCCGGCAACTGCCCCAGCTTGTAGGTGATCGCGGTGCCGATCGGCACGACCTGGACGAACGTCTGGCCGACGGTCAGCGTCACCGGCTGGCCGTCGGGCCCGTACAGCAGCGTCGGCGCCGTCATCGACGCCTTCTTCCAGGTGGCCTTGATCAGCGTCCCGTTGCGGAACACCAGGGCCCTGCCCGAGCCCGTGAACTGGGCCTCGAGGCGCCCCTTGTTGGACCCGTCGTTGAGCGGGCCGAAGCTCATGTAGATGACCAACACGTTGTGGGGCGCGATCCGCGTCCCCGTCCCGGCATCGACCTCCCTGCCCTCCGAGGTCACGGTCCGCGGATAGGAGTTGGTCGCCGGGTCGTAGGCGTACGAGATCACGTTCTGCGGGTACGGCACCGAGATGGACCCGGACATGGGCAGCTGGTCCAGGGGCGGGTCGGCCGCGAACTGCCAGGCCGCCTTGTACGGCATCGACGCGGGCGCGTGGAGGGCCTTCACCAGCTCCTGCATGGCCTTGGCGCTGGAGTACACGTTGTGCGGGGCGGCTCGGGTCGCGATCCGCCACATGTAGGTTGCGCCCAGGCGGATCTGGTCCGCGTTCCACACCACCGAGCCGGCGCCCTGCGAGGAGTCCAGCACCGCGAGCGCCTGCGGCGACCCGCCGACGTGCAGGTAGACGGCGTTCCACTCGGCCGCCCAGGCGATGAAGTACAGCCGCGACGAGCGGATCGGCCCCACGGCCGGCGGGCTGCCCTCGGAGAACAGCGCCATGTAGCGGGGAATGCCGCCCTCGGCAGGCGCCTGCCAAACGATCGAGGCAGCCGACAGGCCAGACTGCGGTCGGGCCGCCCAGAGGTCGTCGATCATGACGGCCACCACATGGCGCCTGGCGAGCGAGGGCGACACCAGGACGCCGTCGAGCGGGTCGGGCACGAGGACCGGCGTCGGCGCCGGCGTGGGGCTGGGGCTGGCGGACGGCAGCGCGGGGGCCCCGGATGCCTGGCCCGCCGCGCCCGACGGCGCAGTCGAGCCTCCGGCAGCGGCAGCCGGGCTCGTGGGCGCGACCTCGGCCGTAGACGTCATCGGGCCCAGCACGACCTTGCCGGCCAGCATGCCGATGCCGACGCCGGCGGCGAGCGCGAG
>JAJXTS010000044.1:8521-15504 GCA_021783595.1 Chloroflexota bacterium
CCCGGCCGACACGACGTCGGCACCCTCCGCCTCGAGCACGGCGGCGTCAGCGAGGTGACCGCCGACAACGTGGAGGTCCGCATGGGCGGCATCGGCCGCCTCGACGCCGCGGACGTCTTCGTCCAGTTCGGCGGCGTCGGCGCGGCGAGGGCGGACACGCTCAGCGTCGAGTGGGGCAGCGTCGGGGCTGCCGCGGTCGGGGAGCTGCGCGTGACCCAGGGGATCGCGTCCAACGTCCTCGCTCGCGAGGCGACCATCGACCAGGGCCTGGTGCGCTCGCTGGTCGCGTGGCACGTCACGGTCGCCCGGCCGTCGGCGGCCCTCGTGGTGCTCGCGGCCAAGGTGGACGGCGAGGTCCGCGCGCTGCTGGACTGGCGCGGCGCGCTCGCGCTGGGCCTCGGGTTCGGCCTGGTGGCCTCGATCGCCAAGGCGCTCCGCCGACCACGCTGACGGGCCGCTCCCGCGGGGCCTGCGAGAGGGGGCCGGTATACTGCCCCGGGTCGCAGCAACCGCCCGCCGGTCCGGTCGCGCCCACTGACCCGCCGCGCGCAGGCTGAGCGCCGGCGGAGCGACGCCCGGCATGCAGGAGCTGACCCGCCTTGATCGACCCGACCGCCCGGATCCACCCCACCGCCGATCTGGAGGCGGACGTGTCGATCGGGCCCCGGAGCAGCGTGTGGCATCACGCGCAGATCCGGATCGGGGCCACCATCGGCTCGGAGTGCATCATCGGCCGTGACGCCTTCATCGATGAGGGCGTCACGCTGGGCAACCGCGTCAAGGTGCAGAACCTCGCGCTGGTGTACCACGGCGTCACCGTGGAGGACGGCGTGTTCATCGGCCCCAACGCCATCCTGACCAACGACCGCTACCCTCGCGCCATCACGGCGGACGGCGAGCTGGCCCGCGCGGACGACTGGGAGGTCTCGCCGATCGTCCTGCGGGCCGGCTGCTCCGTCGGCGCGGGGGCCGTGGTGGTCGCCGGCGTGAGCGTGGGGCGCTTCGCCACCGTCGGCGCGGGCTCGGTCGTGACGCGCACCGTGCCGGACCACGCGCTCGTGGCCGGCAGCCCCGCCCGCCGCATCGGCTGGGTGTGCGGCTGCGGCCAGCGGCTCGTCGATGCCGCCGACGCCATGGTCCGCGGCGATTACGAAGGGGCGGCGCGCTGCCCGCGCTGCCCGTCCACCTACACCATTGCCGGCGATGCCTGCGTCGCCGGCTGAGGGAGCCCGCCCGTGATCCCCATCTCCAAGCCCGACATCGGCCCCGCCGAGGAGGCGGCCGTCCTCGAGGTCCTGCGCTCCGGCATGCTCGCGATGGGCGCCCGGACCAAGGCGTTCGAGGAGGCCTGGGCCGGGTACTGCGGCGTCAGGCACGCCATCATGATGGCCAACGGCACCGTCGCCCAGGAGGCGGTCCTCCACGGCCTCGGCATCGGCGATGGCGACGAGGTCATCACCGTCTCGTTCTCGTTCAACGCGACGGTCTCCGTCATCCTGCGCGCTGGCGCCCGGCCCGTGTTCGTGGACGTCCGCGAGGATGACTTCAACATGGACCCGGACCAGGTGGAGGCGGCGATCACGCCCCGCACCAAGGCGATCATGCCGGTGCACCTGTACGGCCTGATGGCCGACATGGCCCCGCTCGAGGACATCGCCCGGCGGCACGGCCTGGTCATCGTCGAGGACGCGGCGCAGGCCCACGGGGCGGCGTACCGCGGGCGCAAGGCGGGCCAGTTCGGCCCGGCGATGTTCAGCCTCTACGCCACCAAGAACCTGATGACGGGCGAGGGCGGCTTCGCCACCACCGACGACGACGACGTCGCGGACCGCATCCGGCTGTTCCGCAACCACGGCATGCGCGTCCGCTACTACCACGAGAGCCTGGGCACCAACTACAAGCCCGGCGACCTCGCGGCGGCGCTCGGCCTCGCCCAGCTGACCAGGCTCGACGAGCGCACCGAGCAGCGCCGCCGCAACGCGGCGTTCCTGACGGCCGAGCTGTCCGGCGACTACCTGACCCCCGCCGTCCCCGAGGGTCGCGACCACGTCTGGCACCAGTACGTGATGCGCTTCCCGGGCGAGCGCCAGCGGGTGATCGACGGCCTCACCGAGCGCGGCGTGGGCACGCTGATCTACTACCCGGTGCCCATCCACAAGCAGGCGTACCTCCAGCCGTTCGTGCGCGGCGCCGCGGACCTGGACCTGCCGGTCACCAACCGGCTCGCGGACGAGGTGCTGGCCATCCCCGTCCACCCCAAGCTCTCGCAGGACGACCTCGCGACCATCGTGCGGTCCGTCCGCGAGGTCGCCACCCCCGTGGCCCGATGAGCGGCGCGAGCCTCCGGGTTGGCCTCGTCGGCCTGGGGATGATGGGCCGCAACCACCTGCGGGTCGTGTCCACGCATCCCGAGACCGTCCTCGTCGCGGTCGCGGACCTGGACCCGGCGGCTCTCGATGCCGCCACCGCCCAGACCGGCGCCACGGGCTACGCCGACCCGCTCGCGATGATCCGCGAGGCGGACGTCGAGGCCATCGTGATCGCCGCGCCCACCACCGCGCACGTGCCCCTGGCGCTGGCCGCCATCGAGCGCGGGCTGCCGGTCCTGGTGGAGAAGCCGCTTGCGGCAACCCACGCGGAGGCGCTCGAGATCGTCGCCGCCGGCAGGGCCAACGGCGTGGCGGTCCAGGTGGGCCACGTGGAGCGCTACAACCCAGCCGTGCTCAAGCTGGGCGAGCTCCTGCGCGCCGGCTGGCTGACCAACGTCTACGCCATCGTCTCGCGCCGCGCGGGGCCGTTCCCCGCCCGCATCCGCGACGTGGGCGTGACCGTGGACCTTGCGACCCACGACGCGGACATGCTCAGCTGGATCGCCCGCGAGCGCCCGGTCCGCGCGTACGCCGAGCTGGCGCAGCGCAAGCACGCCACCCACGAGGACCTGCTGTTCGGGCTGCTCCACTTCCCGTCCGGCGCCACCGGCATGCTGGACGTGAACTGGCTCACCCCGGCCAAGCGCCGCCAGCTGACGGTCATCGGCGAGGAGGGCATGTTCGAGCTGGACTACCTCACGCAGCGGCTGACGTTCACCAAGTCTGATCTGGCGCACCCCCAGCTGATCGCGGGCTACGCGCCCACGTTCTCCGGGGACGTGCTGGACATCGAGGTGGAGACGCACGAGCCGCTCAAGGCGCAGCTGGACGCCTTCGTCCGCGCCGTGCGCACGGGCGAGCGCCCCTACGTGGACGGCGAGGACGGCGCCTGGGCCGTCCGCATCGCCACCGCGCTGCTCGAGGCCGCGTCCACGGTTCGGCCCGTGGACCTGGTCGGGGAGGGATCGCCCGCATGAGCCGCGTCGTCACCCGCCCGTCGGTGGGCGCCTCCATGCTCGGCGGCTCCATCACCGTGCCCCCGCAGCCGTGCGCGCACGGCCCGGCCCGCTCCGTCTCGCCGTGGGCCGGCGAGGATGGGACCGCCGGCACGGTGGCCGTGGTGGGCGCCGGCAAGATGGGCCTGCCGCTCGCCGCGCAGTTCGCCACCCACGGCTGGCACGTGATCGCGGTGGACGTGAACCCGGCCGTGGTGGACGCGGTCAACGCCGGCCAGTCGCACGTGGGCGAGGAGCCGGGTCTGGCCGAGATGGTCGCACGGGTCCACGGCGAGGGCCGCCTCCGGGCCACGCTCGACGCCGCCGCCGCCGCCCGCGACGCGGACGTCGTGGTCCTGATCGTCCCGGTGATGCTCGACGCGAACCACCAGCCGGACTACCGGTACATGGACCCCGCGGTCGATTCGATCGCGCCCGGCGTGCACGCCGGCTCGACCGTGATCTTCGAGACCACGCTGCCGATCGGCGACACCCGCAAGCGGTTCACCCCGCGCCTCGAGCGCGTCAGCGGGCTCGTCGCCGGGCGGGACTTCCACGTGGCGTTCTCGCCCGAGCGCCTGTTCTCGGGCGCGGTGCTGGCGAACCTCGCGGCGTACCCCAAGCTCGTCGGGGGCACCACGCCCGCGTCCACGGCCCGCGCCGCCGCGTTCTACGCCTCGGTGCTCGACGCCGAGGTGGTGGCCATGTCCAGCTCCGAGGCGGCCGAGTTCAGCAAGCTCGCGGACACCACCTACCGCGACGTCAACATCGGCCTGGCCAACGAGTTCGCCCGCGTGGCGGACCTCCACGGCATCGACGTGACCGAGGTCATCGCGGCCGCCAACAGCCAGCCGTACAGCCACATCCACCAGCCGGGCATCGGCGTGGGCGGGCACTGCATCCCCGTCTACCCGCACCTGCTGCTGGCGCGCGCCCCCGGCCTGCGGATCGTGGAGGCGGCCCGCCAGGTCAACGACGACCAGACCGACCGCGCGCTGGGCATCGTGGCCACCGCGCTGGGCGGGCTGCGAGGCCAGCCGGTGCTGGTGCTGGGCATCACGTACCGCGAGGGCGTGAAGGAGCTGGCGTACAGCCGGGCCATCCCGCTCATCAGCGACCTCCTCGCCGCCGGGGCGGACGTCGCCGCCTACGACCCGCTCCTGACCCCGGCCGAGGTCGAGGCGCTGGGCGCCCGCTCGTGGGCCTGGGGCCAGGCGGGGACGTTCCGCGCCGTCATCACGCAGACCGCCGATCGGCAGTTCGGCGGCCTGGACCCGGCCTGGTTCCCGAGCCTCGCCGTGGTCTACGACGGCCGCAACAGCCTGCGGACGCTCGCCCTCCCGGAGGGCGTGGCGTACGTGGGCGTGGGCGTCCAGGCCGGCACGCGCGTCCGCGCGGGCGCCTGACCCGCCGCGCCAGCCCGCGTCCGCCGTCGAGTCCGAGCCGGAGCCGCCCGTGCGCATCGTCAGCGTCGTCGGGACCCGTCCGCAGCTGATCAAGGCCGCGGCGCTGGGGCCGGCCCTCCGCGCCGTCCACGAGGAGGTATTCGTGGACACGGGCCAGCACTACGACGAGGCGATGGCCGGCGCGTTCTTCGCCGAGCTCTCCCTGCCGCAGCCGGACCACGCGCTGGGCGTCGGCGGCGGCAGCCACGCGGAGCAGACCGCGCGGATGCTGCTGGCCCTGGAGCCCGTCCTGCTGGCCGAGCGGCCGGACGCGGTGCTCGTCTACGGCGACACGAACTCCACGCTGGCCGGGGCGCTCACCGCTGCGAAGCTGGGCATCCCCGTGGCCCACGTGGAGGCGGGCCTGCGCTCGTTCGACCGGCGGATGCCGGAGGAACTCAACCGCGTCGTGGCCGATCACCTCGCGCGCTGGCTGTTCGCGCCCACGCCGGCCGCGGTGGCGAACCTCGCCGCCGAGGGCGTGACCGAAGGCGTGCTGCAGGTGGGCGACCTCATGGCGGACCTGGCCAGCCGGATCGGCCGCGAGGTCCGCGATCCCGCCGCGCTGGCCGAGGTCGCCGCCCGGCTGCGCCTGGCGCTCGCGCCCGGCGGCTACGCCTTCGCCACCGTGCACCGCGCCGAGAACCGGGACCCCGACGCGATGCGGGCCTGGGCGCGGATCCTGGAGGACGCCGCCGCGACCCGTCCCGTGGTCCTCGCCCTGCATCCCGGCACCCGCGCGGCCCTCGAGGGCGCCGGGGTCGCGCTGGACCCGCGCGTCCGGGTGGTCCCGCCGCAGGGCTACCGCACCACGCTCACCCTCCAGCTCCACGCCGCCGCCGTGCTGACGGACTCGGGCGGCGTCCAGCGCGAGGCCGCCTGGCTCCGCACGCCGTGCCTGGTCCTGCGCGACCGGACGGAGTGGGTGGAGGCCGTGGCCGAGTCGGGGGGGCGGATGGTGGTCGTGGGCCTCGACCGGGCCCGGGCCGCCGCCGAGCTGGCCCGCCTCGCCCCGCCGGCCGACGCGCCGCGCCTCGCCGTCGAGCGTGCCGCCGGGTTCGACCTCCCGCCCGCCGGTGCCGGCGAGGCGATCGCCGCCGCGCTGGCCGAGGGCCAGGCGAAGGACCGGCCGGCGCGATGAGCCGGGTCGTGATGTTCGTCTACAACGACGTGCGGACCGACGCGCGCGTCCTGCGCGAGGCGGCCACGCTGGCCGACGCGGGCCACGACGTGACGATCATCGGCCGGCCGAGCAACCCCACCTCGCGCACCGGCGACAGCGAGACGCGCGGCAAGGTCACGATCACGCGCGTGCCGATCCCCGGCGGCTGGCGGATCCTGCTCGCGTTCATCCGCCACCCGTGGCGGCTGGCCCGGTGGGTGGGCCTGCGGATCCTGGGCGGGCTCAAGACGCTCCCCCGCGGCATCGGCGAGCTGCTCCTGGGCCTGGGCGTGGGCCTGGCGGCCGTGCCGTGGTCCGTGATCCGGCTGCCGTTCTTCCTGCTCGGCCGCGCCCTCGGTCGCCGGACCCCGCCCGGGGGCTCGCTCCTCGACTGGCTGATCCGCTGGCGCTGGGCCACGCTGGGGTGGGCGGCCAACGCCGCGGCCGCCGCGGGTCCCGCCGACGTCTACCACGGCCACGACCTGACCGGCCTGCCCGCCGCCATCCGCGCCCGGGCCCGCAACGGAGACGGGACCGTGGTCTACGACAGCCACGAGATCTTCCTCGAGTCGGGCACCAACGCCACGCGACCGCGGCCCGTGCGGCGCCTCTTCGCCCGCCTGGAGCGCCGCTGGGCGTCCGAGGCCGCGGCCGTGGTGACCGTGAACGACGCGCTGGCCGGCGAGCTGCGCACGCGCCTCGGGGCGGACGAGGTCGTCGTGGTGCACAACTGCCCGCCCGCCTGGACGCCGCCCGCGGCGCCCGACGACTTGCTGCGCCGCGCGGCCGGCATCCCCGCGGGCACGCCCGTCGCGCTGTACCACGGCGGGTTCTCCGCGCATCGCGGCCTGGAGCAGCTGGCAGAGGCGATCCTCGAGCCCGGCATGGAGCGGGTCCACGCGCTGTACCTGGGCTACGGGGGCATGCGCGCCGAGCTGGACCGGATGGCCGCCGACCCGCGCTACGGCGGACGCGTCCACGTGCTCGACGCCGTGCCGCCCGACGTGCTCCT
>JAJXTS010000214.1 GCA_021783595.1 Chloroflexota bacterium
CCGCGCACGACGGTGCGCGCCGCGGCCACGGCGCGCGGGTTCGCCGCGTCCCATGCGCGGCCGGCGGCGCGGTAGGCGGCGATGAGGTCGCGGATGCTCGGGGCGCGCTGCGGGGCGGGCGCGCTGCGGAGTGCGCCGTGCATCGCCACGGCCTGGTACTCGCCGGCGTGGATGTCGATGGTCATCTCGTTGCGCTCCTGTGCTTCCTGACGGCCGTCTGCGCGGCCGAGTCGATGAGCCGGCGGATGCCGGTGGGGTCGGCGGCGTGGAGCCATGCCCGGGCGAACGCCGAGCCCTCGGCCAGCCGGTCCGGGAAGTGCTCGCCGCCCACGTCGCCGCGGGTGCGCCACTCGGCGAGGTGCCCCACCTCGTGCGCCGCGACACGGGCGGTGTCGGCCTCGGGCATCCCGGCGCGGAGCCAGACCCTCAGCGGGTCGCGCGGGTCGTAGTAGCCGTCGAGCACGACGGGCCTGTCGAAGAACCCGACGACGATCGCGTCCCCGATGCCCACGCCGAGGGCCGCGATGGCGACCGCCGCGGACGCCGCGGCCAGCTCGCGCCGCGACGGGTCGGCGCGGCGGATCGCCTGCCGGCCGAGCGGCGGGGCGAAGTCGACTGTCCAGGTGTCCATCGTCGTCGTCCTCGTGGTGTCGCCCGGCGGGGCTGGCCGGGAGTCAATCGGCACCGCCCCGCCGGGCTGGGGCGCGTCGGGGACCGACTCCCTCCGCGCCCGTGTGTGGTGGGCTAGCTGTCGAGGCCCGCCTCGGCGCGCCGGGCGTGCGCCTCGGCGGCGGCGGCGGCCGTGGGGCTGAACGCGATGTTCTCGGAGGCGAGCCCGGACGCGGCGGCGCGCGCCCGGTCCAGCGGGATGCCCACCTGCCCGATGCGCTCCTGGGCCGTGTACTCGAGGCGCTCGAGGCGGTCCAGCTCGGCGAGCAGGCCGTTCGACGTGCGGCGCAGGCGCTCGATGCCGGCGAGGGCCTCGGCGAGCCGGGTTGCGGTGACGGCCGGGCCGGTGCCCAGCTCGGCGGCGGCCAGGGCGGCGTCGAGCGCCACGGACGCGGCCGAGGCCTGCGCGGCGAGGTCGCCGATGCGGGCGTCGACGGCCTTGCGCTCGGTGGCGATGCGGTCGCGCTCGGCGATGGCCTCGGCGTGCAGGGTCTTGAGGTCGGCGACGCGCCGCTCGGCATCGCGGGAGGCGTCGGCGAGGTGCTGCTCAGCGGCCTGGGGGCGGCTGAAGATGTTGAATGCTGCCACGGTGTCTCTCCTTGATCGGGTGCTTGATGACGTTGGTCCGCGCCTAGGTCATGGGCGATGCCGTTGCGGGGTCACGCGGGCGCCTGCTCCAGCAGGTCGCGGATGCGGCCGGTGGCGGCGCGGTGCTCCCCCTCGAGCGCGGCGAGGCGGGCGCGGGCCGTGGGGACGGTCGCCGAGCCCATCGGCCGGGCGACCGCGTACTCGGCGAGGCGGAGGCGAAGGGCCTCCATCTCGCCCTCGATGCGGCCGAGGCGCGCGTCGGCCCGGGCCAGCTCGCGCTCGGCGGCGCGCCGGCAGCCCGTCGAGCAGTACGCGGGAGGGCGCCCGGCGCCGGAGCGCGCGAGCGGCGCCGAGCAGACCAGGCAGTCAGTCCTCACGGGGTTCCTCCGGGCAACGCGGTTCGGCAATTTCGCGTCTGCGCGTGAAAGGCTGCGTCACGGTCTGCGGCGCGGCGGCATCGCCTGCAAAATCGGCGACTTGGCACGGTTGCGGCGTCACGTCGCCACCTCGCCGATCGGAAGCAGGCCGAGCCGTCGCCGGCACTCGGCGCACTGGTCCCGCCACGGGTGCTCCATGTAGGCCGGCACCCTCGGCCAGCCGCACAGCGAGCGCCCGCGTCCGCGGGGCGGGTAGGCGTGGGCGATCCCGTCGGGGCCGGCCACGAACTTGACGGGGAAGGGCGTCACGGGCGGCGGCGTCATGCCGTCGCCCCTGCCTTCGCATGGCCGGGCGCGGAGTGCAATGCATAGAGCCGTGACCTGTCACGGCGGCACCGGGTCACCGGGTCACACCTACGGTGTTGTGACCCGTGACCTGATCCGGTGGTACGGGTCATGACCGGGTCACACATCGTCCGTGACCCCCTCGAGCTGGCCGCGCTCCCTCAGGAGCCGGAGCCGCGATTTCGCGGTGTTGACCGGCACCCCGAGGCGCTCGGCCAGGGCCGTCGGCCCCACCACGCCAGACCGGTAGAGGTCGAGCGCGGCAGCGAGCTCGGGCGAGAGCTGGCCCGACGCCATGACCGGGGCGGTCGCCGTGAAGGACAGCGTGCCCGGGTCGGCGTCGGTCGTCCCCAGCCTCCACCCGGCGCCGATGCCGATGGGCGCGGGGCGGACGCCGTGGTTCCACTTGGTGCACGCCAGCGTGTAGCGGCGGAACGTGGTGCCGGCCATCGCCGGCTCGTCCTTCCACGTCGCGCGCCAGGACATGCGGAGGCGGTCCCGGTTCACCTCGGACCCGGCCACCCGGCCGTCGGCCTCCTCCCACTTGCGGGCGCCGGTCAGGTTGGGGTGGGCGATGATCAGGGTGGGGCGGCCGATCGCGTCCACGGCGTCGAAGAACAGCGAGTCCCGGTCCCGGACGCCCCCGCCAGCGGCCTCCGACGACGGCAGGAGCGCCTGGAGGCTGTCGAGGATGACGAGCGCGTAGTCGGCGGCCATCTCGGCCAGCGTCCGCCCGATCCGGTGGAGCTTGCGGCCCCGCACGTCCTGGAGGCGGATACGGTAGCCGGCCCTCGACCGGTCCAGGCCGGCTCCGCGGGCGATCGCCTCGAGGCTCCGGGCGTGCCACTCGGCCACCGGGTCCTCGGCCGCGACGTAGAGCACGGGGCCGGACACGACGGGCCGGAGGCCCGGCACGATCTCCACCCCGGCCGCCACCGAGAGCGCGATCGCGCGGGCGATGGTGGACTTGCCGGACTCGCCGGGCGCGACCAGGGCGGACGGCCCCGACGGCTGGATCGGCACCACGACGAACGGGGCGCGGTCCGCGTGGATCGGCGCGGTGCGGAGGTCGATCCCCTCGCCGAGCCGCTCCTCGGCCTCGAGGACCGCCTCCGTCGCGGCGAACACCGCCCGGCGCCACAGGTCGCCGGATGCGTTGCGCGCGAGCTCCGCCACCGTCTTCGCCAGTCGGTCGCGGCCCACGAGGGCGAGCGAGGTGGTGGTGCGGAGGACGTGCACGTCGGCGACGTTCACGGCCACGTCGGCCGAGAGCTCGCGGTCGGCGCGCACGTCGCGGAACGTGATCCTCGCGTCCAGCTCCGGCACGTCCACGGCGTAGGACGGGCCGACGCGGGAGAGGCGGATCGCCGGGGCGTCCGGTGACCGGACGGGGAGGGGAACCGGCTCGGCGGTCACCGCGGCACCCCGGCGGCCATGCGGTCGAAGTTGGCATCGTCGGGGACCACCCCGGCGGCCTCGAGCTCGCGGATGCGGGCGGTGTGGGT
>JAJXTS010000215.1 GCA_021783595.1 Chloroflexota bacterium
CCCCGGCGGGCCGGCGGCGGGCCGGCGGCGGGCGGCGGGCAGGCCGCCGGCGGGCCGAACAGGCCTCGCTATCCAGCCTGCATAGCGCTCATGCATACTTCCACGGTCAAGAGAGCTGGAGGATGCGCGTGAGCGTCGGCACCCCCTTCCACACCCGGACCGCGTCCCTCAACCGCAAGATGCAGTGGCGCGAGTGGTCCGGCTTCTGGGCGTCGTCCGCCTACGCGGACTCCCACGACATCGAGTACAACGCCATCCGCGAGGCGGCCGCCGTCATCGACGTCAGCCCGCTGTTCAAGTACCGGGTCACCGGGCCCGACGCGCTCGCCCTGGTGGACCGCGTGATCACCCGCGATGGCACCAAGCTCGGGGTGGGCCACGTCTACTACACGCCCTGGTGCGATGAGCACGGCAAGGTCATCGACGACGGCACGGTGCACCGGGTTGGCGAGGAGGAGATCCGCTGGACCGCCGCGGACCCGCAGTACCGCTGGCTGACGCGCAACGCGGCCGGCCTGGACGTGCGGGTCGAGGACGAGTCGGAGTCGGTGGCCGCGCTCGCCCTGCAGGGCCCGTACAGCCGTGCCGTCCTGGAGGCGGCGACGGGCGAGTCCTGGGCCGACCTGCGGTACTTCCGCCGTCGGGCCGCCACGATCGCGGGCGTCGCGGTGGACGTCAGCCGCACGGGCTACACCGGTGACCTGGGCTACGAGCTGTGGATCCCGGCCGAGGGCGCCGAGGCCGTCTGGGACCGGCTGGTCGGGGTTGGGCGGGCATGGGCGATCCGGCCCGCCGGCATGCTCGCGCTCGATGTCGCGCGGCTCGAGGCCGGCCTCGTCATGCTCGAGGTGGACTACACCTCGGCCCGCCATGCCATGAGCCCGGACCAGAACTACAGCCCCTTCGAGATCGGCCTCGGCAGGCTCGTCTCGTTCGACAAGGGCGACTACGTCGGGCGGCGGGCGCTGCAGGCCGAGGTGGCGGCCGGCGGGCCGCGGCGCCGCCTCGTGGGCCTGCAGCTCGACTGGCACGGCATCGAGGCGCGGTTCGACGAGCAGGGCCTGCCGCCGGCCATCCCGCCCGCCGTGGACCGCTCGCCAGTCCCGGTGTTCGCCGAGGGCCGGCAGGTCGGCAGGGCCACCTCGCACGGCTGGAGCCCGATCCTCAAGCAGGCCCTCGCGCTCGCGACCGTGGACCCGCGCCACGAGCGCGTCGGCACGGGCCTGCAGGTGGAGTGGACCGTCGAGGGCCGTCGCGGGCGCGTGGGCGCGACCGTGGTGAGCCTGCCGTTCCTCGACTTGGAGCGCAAGCGAGCATGACCCGGAGGACCGCCGCCCGATGAGCAACCCCGTCGCCGCCCGCCCCGACTGGCCCGCCTTCGACGCGCTGGTCCGGGCGCGCCTCCCGCAGTGGACGCGCGAACTCGTGGACTACCTCGCGATCCCGTCCGAGGGCGGCGACGCCGGGGCCCTGCGCGCCGCCGCCGACTGGACCAGGGCACGCCTCGCCGCCGCCGGGGCGACCGTTGCGGTCTACGAGGCGGACGGGGCGCCGCCGCTGGTGGTGGGCGAGCTGGGCCAGGGGCCGCGCACGCTGACCGTGGTCGGGCACTACGACGTGCAGCCGGCCGCCCCGCTCGAGCTGTGGACGACGCCGCCGTACGAGCCCGCGGTGCGCGACGGGCGCGTCTGGGCACGCGGCGCGACCGACAACAAGGGCGAGCTCCTGCCGCGCCTGTGGGCGCTCGAGGCCTATCGCGACGCGGTCGGCCCGCTCCCCTGCCGGGTCCGCTTCCTGGTGGAGGGCCAGGAGGAGACGGGCTCGGTGGCCCTGGACGCGCTCCTGGACCTCGAACCCCGGCTGCGCGAGGCGGACGCCGCGCTCATCGAGGGCGGCGAGGTGGACCTGGCCGGCAGGCCGCGCATCGTCGGCGGGGGCAAGGGGATCATCGTGTTCGAGCTGTTTCTCCGGACGCTCGCCCACGACGCGCACTCGAGCCTCTCGGTGGTGCTCCCCAACGCCGGCCACCGGCTGGTCGCCGCGCTCGCCACGTTCTGGGACGCCGCCGGGCGCCCCGCCGTCGCCGGGCTGGACGCCGGCAAGCGCCCGCCGACGCCGGCCCAGCTGGCGGTGATCGGGGCGCAGGACCTGCGGGACCTCGACGACATCCGCGCCGACTGGGCGGTGGACCGGTTCCTGGGCGGGCTCGAGGGGACGGCCGCGCTGGAGGCCCTCACCTTCGAGACCACGCTCAACCTGCAGGGCCTGTGGGCCGGCCACACCGAGGCCACGCCCAAGACCGTGACGCCGGCCGAGGCCCATGCCCGGCTGGACATCCGGATCGTGCCCGACCAGGACCCCGACGTGGTGCTGGCCGCCGTGCGCCGCCACCTCGACGCGCACGGCTACCCGGACGTCGAGATCAGCAAGCGCGAGGGCGAGCCGGCCTGGTGGACCCCGCCCGACCACGCGGTCGTGGCGACCGCCGCGGCGGTGTCGAGCGAGATCGCCGGCCTCGAGGCCACGCTCGGCGTGTCGATGGCGGGCACGGTGCCGATGGCGCAGGTCTGCGCGGCCAACCGGGTCCCCTGCACCACCCTCGGCGCCGGGCGGGCGGACTGCCGCGCGCACGCGCCCGACGAGAACATCCGGGTCGAGGACCTGTCGGCGGCGACCCGCATGATGGGCCGGTTCGTGGACGCCTTCGCGCGGCTGGCGGAGGTCCCTCGGGTCCCCTGACGGGTGCCGCGGCGGCTACGGCAGGAGCGCGAGGCCCGCCGCCACCGAGATGGTGGTCGCCTGGTCGAGCCCGCTGGTCGTCAGCAGCCAGCTGGGGTTCTGGCCCCGGTCCGCCACGACGGCGTACCCGCCCCCGTCGAGGGTCACGAGCGTCCCCGGCATCGTGCCCAGCGGGGCGTTCCCGCTGTCCGCGCCGGACGGCACGCAGCCCGACCCGTCCGTGCAGAACGCGCCCTCGGACAGGGTCACCCCGGCATCGTCCGGGCCCCGGTACACGATCGTGAGCGAGCCGCCGTTGGCCAGCCGGTACTTGCCGGAGGCCACGGTCCAGCCCGCCGGCAGGATGGCGCAGTAGACGCTCCACGTGACGGACTGGGCGATCCCGGGCCAG
Source organism: Chloroflexota bacterium (assembly GCA_021783595.1). Classification (GTDB taxonomy): domain Bacteria; phylum Chloroflexota; class Limnocylindria; order Limnocylindrales; family CSP1-4; genus CAIXZV01. Next base: position 3,131 of record JAJXTS010000215.1, read on the forward strand.
AAGTCGGGGTTGGAGCCGGTGGGCTGGCACGGGACCGCCATCGCGCTCGACGAAGGGCCGGGCGAGGCCGGGGCGGTCGTGGCGCCGGACGGCACCGGCGACTCCGAGGCGACCGGGACCGCCGAGGCCGCAGGGCTGGGGGCCGCGCTGGCGGCGGGCGCGCCCGACCCGGCCGGGGCCTGGCTGGCGGGCGGCTGAGCCGTGGGCGCCGCGGACGGCCCCGAGGGCAGCGAGGGGGCGACCGAGCCGGCCGCCGCTGCGCTCGGGGAGGGCGTTGCGGTCCCACCGCAGGCCGCGACAGCCAGCGCGACGGCGAGCAGGGAG
>JAJXTS010000216.1 GCA_021783595.1 Chloroflexota bacterium
ACCGCCCAGGCCCCGAGCGCCGCGAGGCCCACGAGCCACAGCGCGTCGGGCCAGGCGAGGCGGCGGCGCCCGCGCCAGGCGACGGCCGCGGCAGCCACCGCCGACGCGTAGAACAGCGCGCCCGTCAGCGACAGCGGGCTCGTGCGCTGCCACTCGGACACCCGCTGCGCGATCACCGGGTCCGCGCCGATGCCCGCCGCGTACGCCCACACCCCGGGCCCGAGCGGCGTCACGCAGGTGGCCGCCGTCCCCACGACGAGCACGCCGAGCGACCTCCGCCACGGCCGCCCGCGCGCGAGGTCCTCCAGCCAGGCGTAGCCGAGCAGCAGCGGGGCGAGCACGAAGCTGCCGTGGAGGTTCGCCCAGGCGACCACCAGGGCGGGCGCCGCGAGAAACAGGTTCGGGTGCCGGTCGCGGGCCGCTGCCAGCGCCAGGAGGGCGGCGAAGACCGCGATCGCGAACAGCTGCGGCCGGAGCGCGAGCGCCGGGGCCGACACCAGGAACGCCAGGAGCGCGAGGACCGACGCGGTGCGCGGCCCCGCCCCCCGGAGCCGGGCGGCCAGCACCAGCAGGCCCGTCGTCGCCGCCACCAGCGCCGCGCGCAGGACCGCCAGCAGCTCCCAGCCGCCAAGGTGGTACCCGGCGGCGAGGAGCACCTGCGCCAGCCACTGCTGGTCCGCCCACGGCTGCCCGTAGACGGTGAACGTGAAGGTGTCAGTCCGCGGGATCGCGCCTGTCGCCATGATCAGGTCGCCCGCCCGGACCTGGTACGCGAGGTCCACCGCCGGCATCGGGACGAGCAGCGCCAGCAGCGCCGGCAGCGCCAGCGCGACGGCGAGCCAGAGGCGGGAGAGGCTCATCCGAGCAAGCCCGCCGGCCGGGCGCCACCCGGGCGACGGGCCCACGCCGTCACGACCATCCCCGCCACACGAGCCGCATGGCGAGCAGAATAGCCGCCCTGACGGGCCCGGCGGGCCCGGCGGCCGGCCTCGTTCAGCCTGCCGCCGCCACCACCTCGCGGGGCCGCACGGCGCGGGCGCCGTCGTCGTAGAGGGTCTGGATCGAGTTCACCATCAGCTGGACGCAGAACCGGTCGTGGACCAGGTCGTGGCCGGCGCGGGCGAGGGTGTCGGCGTAGGGGTGGTCCGTGAGCAGCCGGGCGATGGCCGAGGCCAGGGCCGCCGGGTCGTGGGGCGCGACGAGGAGGCCGGTGACGCCGTCCTCCACCATCTCGGGGATGCCGCCCACGCGCGACGCCACCACCGGGCGCGACATGGCCATCGCCTCGAGGATCGTGAGTCCCTGGGCCTCGCGGTAGGAGGGCAGGACGGCCACGTCCAGGGCGGCGGTGACCGCGGGTATGTCGTCGCGGCGGCCGGTGAAGATCACGTGGCGCTCGATGCCGAGGTCGCGGGCGATCTGCCGGAGCGCGTCCTGGCGCGAGCCCTCGCCCACGATCAGCAGGTACGCCCGCGGCACGCGCTCGAGCACCGCCGGCCAGGCCTCCAGCAGCGTCGGGTGGCCCTTCTCCAGCTCCAGGCGGCCCACCACGCCCACCACCGAGGCGTCGGGCTCCATGCCGTACTCCTCGCGCAGGGTGCAGCACGGCTCCTGGTGGTCGTAGCGCTCGAGGTCCACGCCGTTGTGGACGAGGACGCGCTCGGCGCCCAGGCGCCCCTCCTCCACCACCTTCTGCTCGATCGCCCGGGAGACCACCACCAGCCGGTCCATCGCGGGCGTCAGGCGCCGCAGCTCCTCCTGGTCCTCGCACGAGCGCACGCGCGACGAGTGGACGGTGGACACCACCCACGGCCGGCGGTGGCCGGCGGTGGCCAGCGCGATGGCCGCCTTGGTGCCCACCACCTCGGCCCGGAACATGTGGTTGTGGATCACGTCGGACCGGGCGTCGGCCAGGTGGGCCGCGAGGATGCCGGTGGCGATGGCGTCGTCCGGCTCGTCGATGACCGTGACCTCGAAGCCGTGGCGCTGGAGCTTGCGCACGGCCGAGCCGGGCGAGAGCGACACGATCGAGACGTCGTAGAAGTCGTGGTCCAGGCGGTTGACCAGGTTGAACACGTGCTCCTGGGCGCCGCCGTTGGTGCCGGTGGCCATGACCTGCACCACGCGCACGCGCTCGCGGCCGGGGACCGGCAGGTGCACCATCGGGGCGACGCACGGGTCGTCGGGCCGCGGGCGGGTCATCGCCCCCGCACGCGGCGGACCAGCAGCCGCTGGATCGGCTGGTCCACGGCCCCCCACTCGTACTTGTACGGCTCGTCGCCGCGCAGGAAGTCCAGCCGGCCCACGCCGCGGTCGAGCGCCCGCTGGACCAGCCGCTCCACCATGACCACGCCGGGCGACAGCTCGCGCGCGTCGGGGTCCACGCCGGCGTTGTAGTACATGCAGGCGTCGCCGGTGTCGAAGGACACGCACGCCGCCACCCGCCGGCCGCCCACGGTGAGGAACGCCAGCCGGACCGGGCCGTCCTCGCCGCTGACCTCGAACAGCCGCTCGAAGAACCGGCGGCTCTGGGCGCCGCCCTCGGTGTCGGGGAACAGGCCGTCCGCGCCCCACCGGCGCTGGTGCAGGTCGATGAACTCCGGCAGGTCCGCGAGCGGGTCGGCCGAGGCGGCCAGGAGCACCTCGCCGGCGGCCTCCGCGCGGCGCACCTTGCGGCGGATCTCGTGGCGCTCCTTCTTGCCCAGGGTGCCCAGGTAGTCGTCGAGGCCGGCCCCGGTAGGCAGCGCGGCGACCGGGCAGACCTCCTCGGGCTCGACGCTCAGGACCCAGCCGTGCGCCATCTCGCGCCGGCCGAAGGCGTCGGCCAGCGCCTCGAGCGCCGGGTCGCCGGTGCGCAGGCGGCGCAGGTCCACCGCGTCCCAGCGCTGCGGGTGGTCCGGGTCGCCGCCGTCGGCCAGGTACGCGGCCACGGCGTCGGCCACCTCGCGCATGCGCTCCGGGGCGGCCAGGATCGTGGCGTAGTCCGCGTGGTAGCTGGCGCCGAAGAAGATCGCCTTGGCGTCGCCCGGCACCGGGATCAGCTCGGCCCCGGCACGGTGGCGGAGCGCGGTGCGCAGCTCCAGGTCCCGGGGCTCCACCTCGTGGCGGTGCATCAGCGGGACGATGGCGACGGGCGGGGCGTCGTCGGGGCCGTCCGCCGGCACCACGACCAGCGTCTCCTCGTGGGCGTTGGCGCCGTACGCGTCCCACCAGGCGCGCTGGAAGGCCCACGACGAGAACGGGGTGGCCCACGGGTTGGCGGCGGCGAGGGCGTCCCAGACCGCCCGCCCGATCTCCGCGAAGGGCCGCCGGACCGCGCGCAGGGCAGGGGCCGAGGCTCGGGCGGCGTCGTCGGCGGTGGGGGTGGGGAGCACGCGCCGGAGGATAGCACCGGGTGCGGCCGGGGGCGCCGGAGACGGTTGACGGCGCAACGAGCGTCGCGGCGGCGA
>JAJXTS010000217.1 GCA_021783595.1 Chloroflexota bacterium
CGCAGGGAGGGCTCGACCAGGCCGTCATCGACATCGAGGTCGCGCGCGGGTCGCTGGCAGCCGCGCTCTCGGCGCAGCAGGCCGGGATGCCGGCGAGCCCGGCCGCACCCGCAGCGCCGAGCCCCGTCCCGACGCTGCCGGCCTCGCCGCTGCCGTCCGCCGCCGCTCCGTCGCCCCGTTCCGGGGCCACGCCGCCGCCGTAGCGACCGCCGCAGGTCGCAGGGGCTGGTCCTGGGGCGCCCGCGACCGGCGGTACACTCGACGCCATCGTTCCAGTCGCCCAGCCCGACGCCGCGCCGCGTGCCGCGCGCCGGGAGCGGAGGTCATCCTGTGCAGATCCGCGTCGTCGCAGCCCGTCCGTGGGAGGTGTCGGCCGACCTCCTGGTCGTGCCCGTGGTGGGGGAGCCGGCCTTCGCCGGCGAGCTTGACGAGCTGGACCGTCGGGCCGGGGGCGAGCTGCGTGCCCTGCACGCGTTCGGAGAGCTCGGCGCCAAGACCTTCGGCACGGCGCTTGGCGCGCCCGGCGGCCTGCCCGTGCGGCGCGTGCTGACCGTGTCGGGCGGCGAGGCGGGATCGCTGGATCGCGAAACGGCGCGGAAGCTCGCCGCGTCGGCCCTCCGCCGGCTCATCGGGAGGCAGGTGCGCACCGCGGCCGTCTGGCTCGCCCCGATCGCGGCCGGGCTGGGCGGGGATGCGGCGCTGGCCGCCGAGCTGTCCGCGCGCGGCATCGTCGAGGGCGGCTTCGAGCCCAAGTCGATCTACCGCGAGGACACCGACGCGGCGCCGCCGGCCCTCGACGAGCTGATCCTGATCGCCGCCCCGGGCGCCGACGCGGCGGCCCTCGCCGCCGCCGCGAACCGCGGCCAGATCCTCGGCGAGGGGGCGAACCTCGCCCGCCGCCTCGCCAACCGCGCCGCCAACGACGTGACGCCGGTCGTGCTGGCGGACGAGGCCCGCGCGGTCGCCGAGCGGTACGGCCTCGCGATCGACGTCATCGACGAGAGGCGCGCCGCAGAGCTGGGCATGGGCCTGTTCCTCGCGGTGGGGCAGGGGAGCGACAACCCGCCCCGGATGATCGTCCTGCGCTCGGGCGAGGAGGGTGCCCGCGACAGCCTCGGCCGGCGCCTCGCCCTGATCGGCAAGGGCGTCTGCTTCGACTCCGGCGGCATCAGCATCAAGCCCGCCGACCGGATGGAAGAGATGAAGATGGACAAGACCGGTGCGTGCACCGTGATCGCGGCCATCGTCACGGCCTCTCGCCTGGCGCCGGGCCTGCCGCTGATGGCGGTCGCCCCGGCCGTGGAGAACATGCCCGGCGGCCACGCCACCCGGCCAGGCGACGTGGTCAAGGCGCTCAACGGGACCTTCGTGGACATCACCAACACCGACGCCGAGGGACGCCTCATCCTGGCCGACGCGATGACCTACGCCGAGCACTTGGGGGCGACCCACCTGGTCGACGTGGCGACGCTCACCGGGGCCGTCGGCCGGGCGTTCGGCAACATGGTCACGGGCGCATTCGCGGACAGCGACGGGTGGTGGAACCAGGTGGCGACCGCGGCCGAGCGCGCGGGCGAGCGCTACTGGCGGATCCCGCTGGTCGAGGACTACCAGCCGGACATGGAGTCCTGGTACGCCGACGTCCAGAACTCGGGCTCGGCCGAGGGCTCGCTGGTCAAGAGCGGCATGTTCCTCGACAAGTTCCACACGGTGCCGTGGGCCCACCTCGACATCGGCGGCACGGCGTACTACCGCAAGGCGTACCCGTTCGCGTCGCGCGGCGCGTGCGGCGTGACCCACGCGACCCTGGTGGAGCTGGCGCTCGCCGGCCAGGGCTGAGCGGGCCGAGTTCGGGTAGGGGGCACGCCGTCCGGCCCGCGCGAGCCGGCGCGGGACGAAACGGGCCGCACGGACGCGGCACCGGCCGGACGAACGCGAGGCCGAACCGCCGAGCGAGCCGCCGGGTGCGCGCAACCGTCGGCCGCCCGGGCGGCCGGGCCACGGTCGGAGGCGCGGGTCGGGCGAGAGGGCGGGCGAGCCTCCCGTTGACCCGGCAGGCGCCGCGGCGGGCGAGGGGGGCGCCGCGGTGGGCCAGCGCCCACGGCGTCCCGGTAGACTCCGGCCGTGATGACGCCGCTCGCGATTCTGTTCGCGCTCGTCGGCGGGGCATGGGGTCTCGCGTCCGACCGCATTGCCGTGCGCTGGCCGGAGCACAACGGGGCCGACCTGCCCGCGGGGCGACCGGTCGGCTGGCGGACGGCCGTCGCGGTCGCCGTCGGCGCGCTCGGGCTCGGGCTGGTGCCGCTGCGCTTCGGGACGCTGCCCGCCGTGGCCGTGGTGGCCGTCTACGTGGCGGCGCTCACGCTGCTGCTCGCGACCGACCTCGACCAGCGGCTGCTGCCCGACGAGGTGACGCTGCCGGCCATCCCGATCGTGCTGGCGTTCGGGCTCGTCGGCGGCAATCCGCTGGTCTCGCCGGGCGGGCTGCTGGTCGCGGGGGTCGCCGCCCTGGCCGTGCCCGCCCTGCTGGTGCTGGTGTCCGTCCCGTTCGGCTCCGGCGCGTTCGGCGGCGGAGACGCGAAGCTGCTCGTGTCGCTCGGGCTGCTCGCGGGCGTGTTGCGCCTGATCGTGGCGGTGGTCTACGGGTTCTTCCTGGCGGGAGCCGTGATCGTGGTCCTGCTGGCCCTGCGGCGGATCACCCTGCGGAGCTTCATCCCCCTCGGGCCGTTCCTGATCCTCGGCGCCTACTGGGCGCTGCTGGGGCCCGGCTGACCGCCGCCGCGGACCGACGGACCTGCGGCGCCCCTGGCGCTCGCCTCAGCCCCCGGCCGACGCGCGGAGCCGATCCTGCGTGTACTGGTAGTGGAGTCCCACGGCGGCGACGGCGGCCTCGGCGTCCCGGGCGCGAACGGCGTCGGCGATGTGGCGGTGGTACGCCACCGGCGGCGTCCAGCCCAGCGAGACGTGCGTGCCGAGCGCGGTCCGCATCAGCAGCACCGTCTGCGATGCCAGCTCGTCGAACAGCGCCAGCAGCCGCCCGTTGCCCGACATCGCGCAGTAAGTGCGGTGGAACGCCATGTCCGCCTCCCAGGCGGTGGCGAGGTCTCCGGACCCGTAGGACGCCTCCGTCGCCTTGAGCGCCTCGTACATGTCCGCGATCTGCGCCTTGGACGCCTGCTCGATCGCGATGCGGACCGCGGCCTCCTCGATCGCCCGGCGGATCACGTAGACCTCGGCCAGGTCCTGCTCGGTGAGGCTGGGCACGAAGGTGCCGCGTCGGGGCAGGTCCACCGCGAGGCCCGCCCTCGCGAGTTCCGCGAGAGCGTCGCGGATCGGGCCGCGGGAGACGCCGAAGCGCTCGGCGAGGTCGGTCTCCACCAGACGCGAGCCGGCCGGCAGCCGACCGTCGAGGATTTCGTCACGCAGCTGGTCC
>JAJXTS010000218.1 GCA_021783595.1 Chloroflexota bacterium
GCCCGGGAGGTCGGTCAGCCCCGCTCGAAGCCCTGGGCCGGCCACGGCTCGCAGCGCAGCGGCCGGTCGTGGCGGTAGCCCAGCGCGTAGTCCGCCTGGATCAGCGTGTGCAGCTGGCTCGTGCCCTCGTAGATCACCGCAGCCTTGGAGTTGCGCAGGTAGCGCTCGACCGGGAACTCGTTCGAGTAGCCGTTGGCGCCGTGGATCTGGATGGCGTCGAGGGCTGCCTGGACCGAGTGGTCGGTGGCGTGCCACTTGGCGAGCGACGTCTCGCGCGTGTTGCGCAGCCCGCGGTTCTTGAGCGCGGCCGCCTGGTACACGAGCAGCCGGCCGATCTCGGTGCCCTTGGCCATGTTGGCGATCATCTGCTTGACGAGCTGGTGCTGGCCGATCTCCTGGCCGAACGTCTGCCGCTCGTGGGCGTACTTGAGCGACGCGTCCAGGCAGGCCTGCGCCAGGCCGACAGCGCCCGCGGCGACGGTGAACCGCCCCTGGTCGATGGCGCTCATCGCGATGAGGAAGCCCTCGCCCTCCTCGCCGATCCGGTTCTCGACCGGGACGCGCACGTTCTCGAAGTTGATCAGGCCCGTGTTGCCGGCGCGGATGCCGAGCTTCCCGTGGAGCGTGCCGGTGGTCAGGCCGGGCATCCCACGCTCCAGCACGAAGGCCGTGATGCCCTTGTGCTTCTTGGCGCGGTCCACGCTCGCGAAGACCAGGAAGTGGTCGGCGATGTCCGCGAGGCTGATCCAGATCTTCCCGCCGTTGATCACGTAGCTGTCGCCGTCCCGGCGCGCGGTCGTGGCCAGGTTGCCGGCGTCCGTCCCCACGCCCGGCTCGGTCAGGCTGAACGTCGCGATCTTCTCGCCCCTCGCCTGCGGCACCAGCCAGCGCTGGCGCTGCTCCTCGGTGGCCCACTGGAGCAGCGTCAGGCTGTTGAGGCCGACGTGGACGCTCTGCACGACGCGGAACGCCGTGTCCGCCCGCTCCAGCTCCTCGCACAGGATCGCGAAACTGACGTAGTCCATCCCCGACCCGCCGTACTGCTCCGGGATCGGCGCGCCCAGGAACCCCAACTCGCCCATCTTCGCGAAGACCTCGCGGTGGACCTCGCCGTTGGCGTCCCACTCGCGGATGTTCGGGAGGATCTCCGCCTCGACGAACGCACGGGCTGCGTCGCGGACGAGCTTGTTCTCGTCGGTCAGGGTGAAGTCGATCACGATCCTTGCGCCTCGGGCTGGGGCATCGCGCCCGGCGTCGGGCCGGGACGGTCCGCGGGCCATGCTACCCGCCGGGCCGGCCCGAACCCGAGGCTGTTGCGCGTGTCTGGACACGGGCCAGCCCGGCCCCGTCCCGACCGCCGATGACGCCCGCGCGCCCGATGGTTCCGCGAGATTCGAACCAACCCGCAGTCGGGTTCTGGCGGGCGGGCTTGCCCCGGAGCCGGAGCGTGGCGAGGCCCGCCACGGCCACGCAACGCACCCGATCGGCGCGGGCGCCGCACCTATACTCGGTCCGTGGACACCTCCGACGCGCTTGACCTTGCCGCCCTGGCGGACGCCAACATCAGCCCCATCCTCGGCCGCTACGTGGACAAGAGCTGGTCCCACGGGACCGGCCACCGCCTGTACGACACGGCCGGCAACGGCTACCTCGACTTCGCGAACGGCATCGCGGTGACCGCCCTCGGGCACAGCCACCCGCGCGTGGCGGCCGCCGTCCACGCGCAGGTGGACAGGCTCATGGGCCCGGTCCACGCGCTCGGCTTCAGCGAGCCGACGGTCAGGCTCGCGCAGATGCTCGCGGCCACCTTCCCGGAGCCGCTCGACAGCGTGCTGTTCCTCAACTCGGGCTCCGAGGCCATCGACGGCGCCATCAAGCTGGCCCGCCGCGTCACCGGCCGCCCGGCCGTCATCTCGTTCCGCGGCGCCTTCCACGGCCGCACCATCGGCGCCACGAGCATCACCACGTCGTCCCTCAACTACCGGAAGGGCTACGAGCCGCTCCTGCCGGCCGTGTACACCACGGTCTATCCCGCGGTGTACCGCTACTACGCCGGGGACGAGGAGCGCGCCGTCGCGGACTCGCTCAAGCACTTCGACACCCTGCTGATGACCACGGTCTCGCCCGACGAGGTGGCCGCGGTCGTGATCGAGCCCGTGCAGGGCGAGGGCGGCTACTACCCCGCCCCGGCGGCATTCCTCCGTGGCCTGCGCGAGCGCTGCACCAAGCACGGGATCATGCTCGTCGCGGACGAGGTCCAGTCGGGCTACGGCCGCACCGGCGACATGTGGGCCTTCCAGGAGAGCGGCATCGTCCCCGACGTCGTGTGCGTCGCCAAGGCCATCGCCAACGGCCTGCCGCTGTCGGCGATCGTGGCGTCGAAGGCCACGATGGAGGCGTGGGGCAAGGGTGCCCACGGCACCACGTACGGCGGCAACCCCGTGGCCTGCGCGGCTGGCGTGGCCGTCCTCGAGACGATCCAGGAGGAGGGCCTCGTCGACAACGCCCGGGCGCGCGGCGCGGAGCTGCTGGGCGGCCTGCGGGAGCTGATGGCGGAGAACCCGGGCATCGGCGACGTCCGCGGCCGCGGCCTGATGATCGGCGTGGAGTTCGTGAGGGACCGCGCGTCGCGCATGCCCGACGGGGCGATGGCCGAGGCGGTGACGGCTCGAGCCCGCGACGCGGGCCTGCTGCTCCTCTCGTGCGGGATGGCCCACCAGGTGATCCGGTGGATCCCGCCCCTCAACGTGACGGTGGCCGAGGTTGAGGAGAGCCTGGGGATCTTCGAGGGGGCGCTCCGGGGCTGACGCCCCTGGCGCGGCCCCGAGCAGCGCGACGGGCGGTCGGCGTCACCGCCAGACCGCCCGCGGCCACCCTCCGGGACCGGAGGGATCAGCGGTTTCGGGCCAGGAACTGCATCACGTCGTCCAGCCGGAATCGGCGGTCGCCGCGCTTGCAGACTCGGTAGTACGGCAGCTCGCCACGGTCGCCGAGTCGCTTCACCGTGTTGACGTGGAGGTGGAGCATCTCGGCCACCTCGCTCGCGGTGAGCATCGGCCCGAGGTCGTTGATCGCCATCGACGCCATGGTTGCGGTCCTTCCCATCAGAGCCGGGCGGCCCGTGGAGGGCACTTCGGTGCGGTCCGGCTCGCTGCTGATGGGAGTGTCGTGGTGCGGGGCGCTCCGGACAACCCGTACTCTCGGTGGGCCGGTGGTACCAAGCGGGGCCGTGCGGTGGCGCGAGGTGCGGTGGCGGGATGTCGCCCGGGCGTCGCCGCCCACTCGGCAACGCCCTCCCGGCGCGGGACGCGGTCGGGGGAGCCGGAGGGCCGGGACCGCGCAACCGGCGCGTGGGGGCACATCCATGCGTCGATCGGTCGCGATCGCCGGCCCCCGGGCGCTGAGCCTGGCCTGGAGGTCCGGGCCGGGTC
>JAJXTS010000045.1 GCA_021783595.1 Chloroflexota bacterium
GCGGGTGCGGTGCCGGTGCGGGGCGCCGCGGGTGCGGGCCGCGGGTGCGGTGCCGGTGCGGGGCGCCGCGGGTGCGGGCCGCGGGTGCGGTGCCGGTGCGGGGCGCGCGCCCAACCGGTCCGTCGCCCCGCCGGCACGTGGGGCCGAGGCTCTTGCTGCCGCGACGTGGGCGTTAGCCGGCCGGGCGGCCCGGGCGCCCGGCGAGTCCACCGCTGCGGACGCTCTAACTGCCGCCCAGCGGAGACCTGAACCCCGGTTCCACGCTAGTGCCCGCGGGGCGGAAACAAGAGTGTCGGGGCTGCGGGCCCAAACGCGTCGGTACGTCGGCACCGGCGCCCAAGGCCGCGTGGATGGCGCCGCGGCTGTGCGGCGGCTGACTGCCGTAATGTTCCCGTGGACGACGATCTCGACAGGTCGAACTCGGTCGGTGCCCGTCTGAGGGCCGCGGCCGACCGCCCCCTGTCGGGCGTGCTCCCACGGGGACCAGATTTGACCGGCGGAACCCCCGCGCGACCGCGCGCCGCACGGGGCGGCCCCCCAGTCGGGCCCAGCGCGTCGAGTCTGAAGCCGTGTGGAACGGCCCCCCGGTCGGCCCGAGGCGGCGCCGCCGGGTTCCGCCGGGCGTCGAGGGCGACGAACCGGCCACGCGTGTGGCGCCGTTGGCCCCACGGAGCGTCCGATCGCCCCCCGCGCAGGCCGCGCAACCCCCGCGTCGCCCCCGAAGCCGCCCGCCCCGAGGAGCAACCTGACGGCTCGCGGCACGCCAGAATGGGAGCCGCGCGAGGAGCGCGGTGCGATCCCCGCCTGGCCCGCCGTTCGTTGCGGCGCGTCGAACCCCTGTGCTATCCTCCCGCGGCGGTCGCGCCCGGCCCGCGTGCCCCGTCGCGCCGCGAATCCTCACCCATTCCGAGCAGAGGGAAACCACCATCAGCCGAGACCTGCGCATTAACCAGATGATCCGCGTCCCACAGGTGCGGGTTGTCGATGAGGACGGGCAGCAGCTTGGCGTCATGCCGACGCACCAAGCGATGGCCATGGCGCAGGAGCGCGGGCTCGACCTTGTGGAGGTCGCCCCGATGGCAGCGCCGCCCGTCGTCCGCTTTCTCGATTACGGCCAGTACAAGTACGAGCTGACCAAGAAAGAGAAAGAGGCGAAGCGCAAGCAGCGGGCGATCGAGTTCAAAGAGGTCCGCCTCACGCCGAAGATCGGCACGGGGGACTTCGAGACCAAGGTCCATCGCGCCGTCGAGTTCCTCGAGGACGGCGACCGGATCAAGGTCACGGTCCGCTTCCGCGGCCGCGAGCTCACCCACCCCGATATCGGTCGGAGCCTGCTCGCCAGGTTCGGCGACGCGGTGAAGGACCACGGCACGGTGGACCGGACCCCCGCGCTCGAGGGGAAATCGATGTTCATGACGCTCGCCTCGGTCCACAAGCCGAGGGTGCACGAGCACCGCAAGACCGACGGCGAAACGGGCCTGTCGCCCGCCGCCACCGCGCCCGAGCCCGAGGCGCCGACACCGGCCCAGCCGGTCGAGGCGGACGTCTCGGCGCCGCAAGCAGGAGAGTGAGGCCAGCGTGCCGAAGATCAAGACCCACAAGGGGGCCCAGAAGCGCATCGGGGTCACCGGGTCGGGCAAGTACATTCGCGTGAAGTCTTGGCGCGGGCACCATCTCGAGCACAAGTCCTCGCGCCGCACCCGCCGCTACGCGGGCAAGTCAGTCGTGGGCCCGGAGCACACCGACCAGCTCCGCCGGCTCCTGCCGTACATCTAGGAGCCGCAGCCACATGGCACGCGTCAAGCGGGGCGTCATCGCCCACAAGCGCCACAAGCGCCTGTTCACCGAGGCCGAGGGCCGCAAGGGCACGCGCCGCAAGCTGGTCAAGGCCGCGCACGAGGCCCAGCTCCACGCCCTCGCCTACGCCACCCGGGACCGCAAGCAGCGCAAGCGCGACATGCGCGAGCTCTGGATCGTTCGGATCAACGCGGCGGCGCGCCTCAACGGGATCACCTACGGTCGGCTGATCGCTGGGCTCAAGAAGGCCGGCGTGGCGCTGGACCGCAAGATCCTCGCCGACATCGCGGTCCGCGATGCCGCGACCTTCGGCCGGATCGCCGAGGTCGCCAAGAGCGCCTGACCGCACGCGGTCGACCGAGCCCGGACCCTCGACGTCGCCGACGCTCGAGGGTTCGTGATTCCCGGGGCCCCGGGCGCCGCCCCCGCCCCCCCGCCCCCACGCCGCAGCAGGATCGGATCGCCAGCCGACATGGACCTCGCCCAGCTGACCTCGGACCTCCAGAGCCTCCGCGCCACGGCCACCGCCGCCGCCTCGGCCGCGCCAGACACCGCCGCGCTCGACGCGCTCGACGTGGAGGTGCTCGGCAAGAAGGGCGGCATCACCGCGATCCTGCGCAGCATCGGCGGCCTGCCGCCCGCGGACCGACCCAGGCTGGGTGCCGTGGGCAACGAGGTGCGCGCCGCCGTCGAGGGGGCCATCGCCGAGGCCCGAGCCCGCCTGTCCCGGTCCGAGCTCGCGGCCCGCCTGGCGGCCGAGTCCGTGGACGTCACCACGCCGGGCCGGCCCGTCCGCCGGGGCAGCCTCCACCCGATCATGGAGACCGCCCGCGAGATCGCCGACGTGTTCGCCCAGTTCGGCTTCGTGGTCTACGAGGGCCCCGAGGTGGAGGACGACGTCACCAACTTCCAGATGCTCAACATCCCGCCCGACCATCCCGCGCGGGACCTCTGGGACACGCTGTACCTGGACATGGAGGGCCGGCTCCTCCGGACCCACACCAGCCCCGGCCAGATCCGCGTGATGCACCAGGAGGGGCCGCCCATCCGAGCCCTCCTGCCGGGCCGCTGCTTCCGGTACGAGGCGGTGGACGCCAGCCACGCGTCCGAGTTCTTCCAGGTCGAGGGCCTGATGGTGGACGAGGGAACATCCATGGCCGACCTCAAGGGTCTGCTGGACCAGTTCGCCCACGCGATGTTCGGCGCCGAGCGGCCCACCCGCTTCCGGCCCGGCTACTACCCGTTCACCGAGCCCAGCGTCGCGTTCGACATCCTGTGCGTCATCTGCAACGGCGAGAAGTGCCCCGCCTGCTCGCGAACCGGCTGGATGACGATCCTCGGCGCGGGCATGGTCCACCCCACGGTGCTGCGCTACGGCGGCATCGACCCCGAGCGGTACCAGGGCTTCGCCTTCGGGATGGGCGTCGAGCGCATCGCCAACCTTCGCCACCACGTGGTCGACCTGCGCCAGTACATGGAGGACGACCTTCGGTTCCTGGGAGTGTTCCGGTGAGAGTGCCGCTGTCCTGGCTTCGCGAGTTCGTCGACATCCAGCTCACCCCCGAGCAGCTGGCGGAGCGCCTGACGCTGCTCGGCATGGAGGTCAAGTCCGTCGAGCGCTGGGGCGCAGACTGGCAGAACGTGGTCATCGGCGAGCTGCTCACGGTGGACCAGCACCCGCGCGCGGACCGCCTCCACCTCACCACGGTCACGGTCGGCGACCAGGTGCTGTCCATCGTCTGCGGCGCCGACAACATCGCGCCCGGCCAGCGCATCCCCGTGGCCCTGCCCGGCGCGGTCCTGCCCGGCGACCGTCACATCGAGCGCACCGAGAAGATGGGCGTCGTGTCCAACGGCATGCTGTGCTCGGGAGACGAGCTGCGGCTGACGGGCGACGCCGACGGCATCCTGATCCTGCCGGACGACACCCCACTGGGCGTGCCGCTCGCCGACCTGTACGGCGACGTGGTGCTCGACGTGGACGTCAAGCCGAACCGCGGCGACGCGCTCTCCATCCTGGGGCTCGCGCGGGAGGTCGCTGCTGCCACGCGCGCGGAGGTCCGCCAGCCGGCCGTCGCGGTGGAGGAGGGGAGCGGCCCCTCGTCCGCGGAGCGCTTCGGCGTGGACGTCCGCGACCCGGACCTGTGCCCCCGCTTCGTGGGCCGCTGGGTGAGCGGCGTCAGGGTCGGTCCGTCGCCAGACTGGGTCCAGATGCGCCTGCTCGCCGCGGGCCAGAGGCCCATCAGCAACGTGGTGGACGCGTCCAACTACGTGATGCTCGAGCTGGGCAAGCCCATCCACACGTTCGATGCCGCCTCGGTGGGCACCGGCCCCGACGGCCGGCCGCTGGTGGTCGTCCGGCGCGCTCGAGACGGGGAGCGACTCGAGACGCTGGACCACGTGGGGCGCGAGCTGACCGCCGACACCCTGGTGATCGCCGATCCGGATCGCCCGCTCGCCGTCGCCGGGGTGATGGGCGGCGCCAACTCCGAGGTCTCCGACGCCACCACGGACATCGTGATCGAGTCGGCCATCTTCGACCCGGTCAGCATCCGCCGCACCGCGTTCCGCCTCGGCCTCCGCTCCGAGGCGTCGAGCCGCTTCGAGAAGGGGCAGGAGGCGCGGATGGCCCGCCTCGGCGCCGACCGCACGGCCCAGCTCCTGCGCGAGTGGGCGGGCGGGCAGATCGCGCCCGGCCGCGTGGACACGATGCCCCACGAGCCCAGCCCGGCCCGCGTCTCGTTCCGCCCGGCCCGCGTCAACCGGCTGCTCGGCACCGAGCTCACGGCCGACGAACAGCGTGAGCTCCTCGCGCGAGTCGGCGTCGAGACCGAGCCCGCCTCGGCGGGCGACCGCGTCAACGTGGCCCTCAAGCCGAACCTGCTCGCCGTGGTGCCGGACCTGAGCCGGACGCTCACCGCGCTCGTGCCCACCTGGCGCCGCGACATCGTGGTGGAGTCGGACGTGGCCGAGGAGGTCGCCCGCGTGCGCGGCTACGAGCTCGTCCCGTCCGTGACGCCCGACACGCTGATGCCGGGGTTCCGGGCGTCGCCCCTGGAGGTTCGCCAGCTCGTGCGCGAGACGCTCGCGGGCGCCGGGCTGACCGAGGTGGTGACGAGCGCCCTCGTCTCGCCGCGGCACGTCGAGGCGTTCGCGCTCGCCCGGGAGGTCCCCTCGGTCGAGGGCGAGGACCAGCCGGGCGGCGATCCGATCGGCGTCACCAACCCGCTCTCGCGCGACCACTCGCTTCTGCGCCGCAACCTGCTGGGCAGCCTGCTCGACGTCGTGGCGACCAACCTGCGCCACGGCACGCCCGACATCGCCGCGTTCGAGATCGGCAAGGGCTACGCGCACACGGGCGCCGACGTTCGCGAGTGGTGGCGCCTGGGCATCGCGCTGACCGGCGCCGCCGGGGAGCCCGCCTGGAACCGCGTCACCCGGCCCTACGACCTCGACGACGCCAAGGGCGTGCTGGAGCTGCTCGCCCGGCGGCTGGGCCTGCCGGCGCTCGAGTACGAGCCCGAGACGGCCGAGCCGGTGTTCCACCCCGGCCGCACCGCGCGCGCCACGGCGGGTGACGACCTGCTCGCGATCGTGGGCGAGGTCCACCCGGACGTCGCCGACGCCTGGGGCCTCCGCACGACCCAGCGGGTGATCCTCGCCGAGGTGGCGCTGCGCGGGCTGGCCGCCGGCCGCCTCGCGCCCGAGCGGGCGCACGCCGTGGGGCGCTTCCAGGAGGTGGACCGCGACCTCGCGATCGTCGTGCCCGAGACGACGCCCGCCGCGGCGGTCGAGGCGCTCATCCGCGCCCACGCCGGCGCGCTGCTCCGCGACCTCTCCCTGTTCGACATCTACCGGGGCGTCCCGCTCGCCGCCGACGAGAAGAGCCTCGCCTACCGTCTCCGCCTCGGTGCCGGGGACCGGACGCTCACCGACCCGGAGCTGGAGGCGGCGGTGGCCGGCGTGGTCGCCGCGCTGCCGGCGATCGGGGGGCGGCGCCGGGCCTGACGGCCCAGTCCGCGCGCCGGGCACACGGTGCCGCGACCGGGGCGGCGGCGGGGATCATGGACGCTCGCGTTGCCGCCGCCCGCGCGACGCTGTTACGCTTCAGCCGGGGAGTGCGCCGCGGAACGCGGTCGCCCGGCACCGGGTGGAGGGCAGGGTGGACATCGGGGCCTTCTTCGCGACGGTGAACCTCACGGACCTCGTGATCTTCGCCTACCTGATCGGCTGGTTCGTGCTGGGCTACGCGCAGGGCGCGGTGCGGAGGCTGGTGGGGACACTCACCGTCGCCTTCTCCTTCTTCCTCGCGGCCCAGCTGAACACGTACCTCGGCCCGTTCCTGGCCAGCCACTGGACGCAGTTCCCGAGCGGCTACGCCGAGATGGTCGGGTTCGGGGCGCTGTTCCTGGCGGCCGTCGTCGCCTTCGCGCTCATCACCCAGGGGACCTACCAGCGCGTGGCCGTGTTCGCGGAGCACCCTGCCGTGGACGAGGTGGCAGGAGGGGTCCTCGGGCTCGTCCAGGGCAGCCTGCTCCTCCTGTGCGCGATCGCGATCCTGGACCAGTTCTTCCTGCGCGGCCCCTCCGCAGCGGACCCCTCCGAGCTGCCGCTCCTCCGGGGGTTCTGGACGGCCGTCAGCGGGTCGTGGACCGGCCAGCTCATCCACGGCCAGCTGCTCCCCGGCTTCGTGGGCCTGACCGGGTTCCTGCTGCCGTCATCGCTCCGCGCCCTGTACGGCCGGTGACCCGGCCGCCATCCGAGCGGCCCTTCCCGAGGGGCCTGCTGGCCGCCGACACGCTGGCCGCGGCCCGCGCGGTCCTCGGCGCGCTGCTCGTGCGGGAGCCGGGGCGCGCCGGCGGCGAGCGACGCGTGGGCAGGATCGTCGAGGTCGAGGCGTACCTCGGGCCCGAGGACCGAGCCTCCCACGCGAGGATGGGCCCGACGCCGCGCAACCGGGCCATGTTCGGCCCGCCGGGAACCGCGTACGTGTACCTTGTCTACGGCATGCACCACTGTCTCAACATCGTCACCGATCCCGACGGGCGCCCGGCGGCGCTCCTGGTCCGCGCCGCGGAGCCCGTCGAGGGCCTGGGCGCCATGCTCGCCGCCCGGGGCCGGGCCGGGATCGCCGACCACCGCCTCGCCGCGGGGCCGGGCTGCCTGGGGGCCGCGTTCGGCGTTGACCGGACCCTCGACGGGATCGACCTGTGCGACCCCGCGTCGCCGCTCCATCTCGCGCCCCCGCCGGACGGCGAGCCCGCCCGGGCGGTGGTCGCCGGTCCGAGGGTCGGCATCGCCCATGCCGGCGAGCCCGCGATCAGCCGACCCTGGCGGCTGGCGGTGGCGGGCAGCCCGTCGCTGAGCCGACGGGCACCCTGACGGTGGACGCCAGATCCATCGCCCTGCTGGAGTTCCCGCAGGTCCGCGGCCGGCTCGCCGAGCGCACCTCCTTCGACCCGTCGCGCCGCCTGGCGGAGGCGCTCGTGCCGTCGTCCGACCCGGTCATCGTGGCGCGTGGCCTGGACGAGACGGACCAGGCCCGCCAGCTGCTGTCCGACCGGCCCGGCGTGGGGATCGGCGGGGCCAAGGACATCGAGCCGCTGGTCGGGCGGGCATCGCGCGGCGGCCGCCTGGAGGCGCTCCAGTTCATCGACATCGTGGACACGCTGGACGCCGCGGTCCGGCTGCAGACCGCGATCGCGGATGACCGCCGCCCGCTGATCCGCGATGTCGGCCGCCGCCTCCACCCGCTGCCGGCCCTGCGCTCCACCCTCGCGCGGAGCTTCGACCCCGCGGGCGAGCTGCTGGACACGGCATCGCCGCGCCTGGGCCCGCTGCGCGCCGCCGTCCGGATGGCCTATGACCGGCTCCGCCGGCGCCTCGACACGCTCGTCGGGTCAGAGCTGGGGAGCGCCCTGCAGGAGCCCATCGTCACGCTGCGCAACGGGCGCTACGTCGTGCCGATCCGCGCGGAGGCCCGCGGCCGCGTGAAGGGCATCGTGCACGACGCCTCGGGCTCCGGGGCCACGCTGTTCGTGGAGCCGCTCGTGGTGGTGGAGCTGGGCAACGCCTGGCGCGAGGCGCAGGCCGCCGTCGAGGAGGAGGAGGGCCGGATCCTCGACGAGCTCTCGGCGCTGGTGGCCGCCAACGGGCTGATGCTGCGCGAGACGCTCGATGCGCTCGCCCAGTTCGACTTCTGGGCCGCCAAGGCGCAGCTCGCCGCCGAGATGGACGGCACCCGGGCCGAGACCTCGGACCGCTCCGACATCGTCCTGCTCTCTGCGCGCCACCCGGGCCTGACCGGGCGCGTGGTGCCCATCGACATCCGCCTCGGCGAGGGCTACACCGCGCTCGTCATCACCGGCCCGAACACCGGCGGCAAGACGGTCACGCTGCGCACCCTGGGCCTGCTGGCGCTTATGCACCAGGCCGGGCTCCACGTCCCGGCCGAGGCGGGCTCCCGGCTCCCCGTGCTGCGCGACGTGTTCGCCGACATCGGCGACGAGCAGTCGATCGCGCAGTCCCTGTCCACCTTCTCGGGCCACCTGCGCTCGATCATCCGGATCGTCGAGCACGCGGGGCCCGGGACGCTGGTGCTGCTCGACGAGCTCGGCGCCGGCACGGACCCCACCGAGGGCTCGGCGCTGGCCCAGGCGCTGCTGGACCACTTCATCCGGTCCGGAGCGCTGGTCGCCGCCACCACGCACTACGCCGAGATCAAGGTGTACGCCCACGAGACGCCGCAGGCGCGCAACGCGTCGGTGGCGTTCGACCTCGAGACGCTCTCGCCGACCTACCGGCTCACGATCGGCCTGCCCGGCGGCAGCCAGGCGTTCGCGATCGCGGAGCGGCTGGGGCTGTCGAACGCGATCGTCGCCGACGCGCGGAGCCGCCTGACCGAGAACCAGCAGGCCTTCGAATCCACGCTCGCGTCCATCCGGCGCCAGGAGGACGAGATCTCGGTGGCGGTGGAGCGGGCGCGCGCCGCCGAGGCGAAGGCCGCCGACGCGCTGCGCACCGCGGAGGAGGAGCGCCGACGCGCCCGGCGCGAGCGGGACGAGGCCGTGCGGGCCGCGCGCGAGGAGGCGCAGCGGCTGGTGGACCAGCTGCGCGAGGACGTGGCCGGGATGCGCCGCAAGCTCGAGCGCGAGACCGTCACCGCACCCGCCATCGACGCCGCCCTCGCCCGCGCGGACCAGACGCTCGAGCGCATGCCCCAGTCGCGCCCGGAGGCCGAGCGTCCCCTCGCCCCCGTCGAGCCGCGCGCCTGGAGGCTGGGCGAGCGGGCCCGCAGCCGGAGCGGCGGCTGGGAGGGGCGGATCTCGGCCCTGGAGAAGGGCGGCACGCGGGCGACGCTCGAGACCGGCGGGATGCGGGTGTCGGTGGGCGTGGACGACCTCGAGCTCGCGATCGGGCCCACCGGCGGGGCCGGGGCGGCGAGCGGCGCCGCCGGGAACGGGCGCCCGTCGGCCCCGTGGGGCGAGGCCGCTTCCGGGATCACCTCGATGCGCCTGGCCCGGGCGCGCTCGGTGGCCTCGTCGCTGGACCTGCGCGGCGCGCGGGTGGACGAGGCGCTCGACGCGCTCTCCCGCTACCTGGACGACGCGTCGCTGGCCGGGCTCGACCAGGTCACGGTGATCCACGGCATGGGCACCGGCGCGCTCCGCGATGCCGTCCGGGCGCTGGCCGGGTCGCACCCGCTGGTCCGCGGCTTCCGGGCGGGGGAGCGCGGCGAGGGCGGGGACGGCGCGACGATCGTCAAGCTCTGACCGCCCAACGGCTCCTTCCCGCGGCGCGGGGGCGGCCTTGGCCGGCCTAGGGCTGCGGGAACGACGGGACGGGCGAGGGCGGCGGCGGCAGGTCGCTCGGGCAGGGCGAGAACGGGTCGAACGAGACGCACGTCGTCGGCGGCGGCGTGACGGGCACCACGGGACAGGTCTTGGTGGGGGCGAAGGAGCCGCCCCAGGTCATCCCGAACGGGTAGAAGCCCGAGCCGTAGAAGTACGACGTGCGCGTGCCCTTCGGGCCGCCGGCGACCCCCTGGCCGCGCGACGCGCGGGCCTGCCAGCCGAGGTCCGCCTTCTGCCACGCCGGCCACGCCGCGTCCACCTGGCTGAAGTCGATGTAGGAGTGGGTGGCCACCGGCCCCGCGCAGCCGGCCTGCCACAGCAGCCCAGTCGCCGAGTCGATCTGCTGGGTGACGGTCAGCGAGGCCGACGTGGTGGGCGCCGTGCCCGGGAGGTAGATCTCGCTGATGGTCCGGGTGGTGGTCGGGCCCGGCAGCAGGCCCGTGGTGGCGTCCACGGTCGCGGTCACCAGCCCGGCCGGCTTGGTGCGGCTGAACTGGTCGATCGGCATCCCCTTGGATATCTCGGACATGATGGCGGACCACAGCGGCGCGGACGTCTCGAGCGACAGCTTGCCGTCGTTGGGCGAGTTGTCGGAGTTGCCCATCCACACGCCGACCACCAGGCCCGGCAGCTTGGGATCCGCGGGCGCCGGCAGGAAGCCGTCGGCCAGCACGTCGCGGTTGTCCTCGGTCGTGCCCGTCTTGTAGGCGGCGGGGCGGAGCGTCTTGCTGGTGATGCCGTTGGTCACGGCCCAGGTCCCCCAGAACGGGTTCACGCTCATCTGCGTGTTGCCGGCCAGGATGTCGGTCACCACGTAGGCCGCCTGCTGCGACACGACGCGCTTGCCCGCGAGGCTCACGCCCGGCTGCGGCCACACAACCTGGCCGTCCGGGCCCACCACCTTGAGGATCGTGTGGCGCGGCATCAGCACGCCGCCGTCGGCGATGGTGCCGTAGGCGCTGATCATGTCGATCGGGTGCACCAGCAGCGTCCCGATGCTCTCCGAGGGCACCGCGTAGGTGTTGGGCGGGTACACCAGGCCGAAGTCCTTCGACCGCTGGAGCTGGTGGTCGAGGCCGTCGATGAAGCCGGCCTTGATGGCCGGCACGTTGAGCGAGAACTCGAGCGCGCTGCGCAGCCGGACCGGCCCCCGCTCGAGCTTGTCGGCCTGCGTGGGCAAATACGGCGCCTGGCCCGGGCCGGCGAAGTTGGTGACGACGTCCATGAACAGGGTGGACGCGGTCAGGGTCTTGTCGTCGATGCCGATCACGTAGTCGATGGGCTTGATCGACGAGCCAGACTGCCGGAAGCCGTCGCTGAGCACGTCGAACTGGGGCTGGAACTTCGGCGTGCCCGCGGTGGCGTACTCGTTGGCCGAGCCGGCGTAGGCGAGCACCTCCCCGGTCCGGTAGTCGATGACGCCCGCGGCGTCGTTGTGGATGTTGTGCCCGGACAGGGCCTGGATCCAGCTCCACTCCGAGGTCGGGATCCCCTGCTGGCGGAGCAGCGCGGTCTGGTTGGCCGAGTTGGGGATGACGGCCGCGGCGTAGACCCACTTGTCCACGACCTTCTGCATCGTGTAGTTGAGGGTCGTGTAGACCTTGTAGCCGCCGGTGTCGATCTTGCTGCACTGGGCCGTGCCGCACAGGAGCTGGCCCAGCTCGTCGCGCACCTGCCACACGAACTGGGGCGCCAGCCAGGTCGGGTTGGCGGGCGGCGTCAGCACCACCGGCTCCTGCTGGGCGGCCGCGATCTCGGCCGCGGTGTACTTGCCCAGCGTGGCGTTGGTCAGCATCAGCTGCAGGATGTAGTTGCGGCGCTGGACGATGGGGCGGTCCGGCGGGACGACGAGCTCGCTCACGTCCTTGCCGTTCGCGCCCTTGACCGTCTCCATGACCGCGTTCTTCATGAGGTCGTAGTCGGTCGGCGACTTGGGGATGCCGGCGAGCAGCGCCACCTGGGCCAGCGACAGGTCGCCCAGGCTCTTGTTCCAGTAGCCCTTGGCCGCCGCCGCCACGCCGTAGGTGCGGTTCCCGTAGAAGTTCTGGTTGAGGTAGTCCTGCATGATCACCTGCTTCCCGGCCAGCCCCGGGTAGGCCTGTGTCAGCCGGACGGACTGGATGATCTCCTTGGCCTTGCGGATGTAGAGGTTGCCGTTGAGCACGTCCTGCGGCAGCAGCCGCGCCCGCACCAGCTGCTGGGTGATGGTCGAGCCGCCGCGGTCGTTGCCGTTGAGGGTGTCGATCGCGGCCGACACGAAGCCGCCGATGTCGAAGCCCGGGTCCGTCCAGAACGTCTTGTTCTCGATCGACGTGGTGGCGTCGATCAGCGCGGTCGGGATGTCGGCGAACGTGACCACGCTGCGCGAGTCGGAGCCAAGCTTGGCGAGCTCGGTCTTGCCGGTGCGGTCGTAGACGACGGTCTGCGAGGTGAACGTGAGCGCGTCGAGCGCGGTTGCGGGGTCCGGGAGGCCCTGGGCGAGCCACTGGTAGGTGCCCACCGCGGCCGCGGCCGCGCCGGCGCCGACCATGAGCAGCAGCGCGAAGAGCAGGACCGGGACCGCGACCAGCGCTCCCTGGAGAACACCGTGGCCACGCTGGCGGTGCGCTCGCTGTCGGCGGTGACGCTGCCGCCGGGCGATGCTGTTTCGCATGTCGGCTGGACGATACCATGCAGGGGATGAACTCCCGACCCCCCGGTCCGGGACCGACCCCAGACGCATTCCGTCCCCCACATGTGACGCCCGTGACCGACCACCGCGAACCCGCCCCCGGACTCCCCGGCCTGCTCGACGAGCTCGAGTGGCGCGGGATTCTCCACGCCGCGACGCCCGGCGCGGCCGCCCGCCTGGCGACGGGCCGCCCGATCGCCGCCTACATCGGCTTCGACCCCACCGCCGATTCGCTCCACGTGGGGCACCTGATCCCGATCTTCGGCCTCGTCCGGCTGCAGCAGCGGGGCGGCATCCCCGTGCCGCTCGTCGGCGGCGGCACCGGGATGATCGGGGACCCCTCGGGCCGGTCCGCGGAGCGCAACCTGCTCGACGTCCCCACCCTCGAGCGCAACGTCGCGGCGATCCGCGCCCAGCTGGAGCGGTTCCTGGACTTCTCGCCCGGCCCGGCGCAGGCGGTCATGGCCAACAACTACGACTGGCTCGGCCGGATCTCGCTGATCGACTTCCTGCGGGACGTCGGGAAGCACTTCACCGTCCCGTACATGCTGGCGAAGGACTCCGTCCAGCAGCGCCTCGAGCGGGGCCTGTCGTTCACCGAGTTCAGCTACATGACCCTCCAGGCGTTCGACTTCATGACGTTGTACCGCGAGCGCGGCGTCGAGATGCAGATGGGTGGCGCCGACCAGTGGGGCAACATCACCGCGGGCCTCGAGCTGATCCGGCGGACCACCGCGCCCGGCAGCGAGGAGAGTCCGGCCCACGGCATCAGCTACAAGCTGCTGCTCGCCCCGTCGGGCGCCAAGTTCGGCAAGAGCGAGTCGGGCGAGTCCGTCTGGCTGGACCCGGCGCGGACCACGCCGTACGCCTTCTACCAGTACTGGCTGAACCTCGACGACCGCGACGTCCCGACGTACCTGCGGTGGTTCACCCTCTGGCCGTTCGCGCGCATCGCGGCCCTCGAGACCACGCTCGCCGAGCGCCCCGACGCCCGCGAGGCGCAGCGCGAGCTCGCGTTCGACGTCACCGCGCGCGTCCACGGCGAGGCCGAGGCGAGGGCGGCCGTCGCCGTCTCGGCCGCGCTCTTCCAGCGGGACCCCGTGTCGGACCCGGCGCTGCTCGCGCGCATCCACGCGGCCACGGGCGGGCCCGTCGCCGGCCCGGAGGCGCTGGCGGGCATGGCGGCGCTCCTGGCCGAGACCGGGCTGGCGCCGTCACGCGGCGAGGCCCGGCGGCTCATCGCCGGCGGTGCGATCACCGTCAACGGCGAGCGCGTCACCGACCCGGCGGCCGCGGTCCCGGCGCCGGTGGCCGGCGAGTGGCTCGAGGTTCGCGTGGGGAAGCGCCAGCGGGCGGTCGTGCGGGTGTCGCGGGGCTGAGGGCCGCTGCTCGCGCCGTCTCGCGCAGGGATGGGCGCTCGGCTAGCTCGACAGCTCCCAGCAGTGGCCGCTGGGGTCCGCGAACGTCATCGTGCGGCTTCCCCACGGGCGGTCGACCGGCCCGTTGAGGATCCGCACGCCCAGCGCCCTCAGATGGGTGGCGAACGCGTCCACGTCGTCTACCTCGAGCGTGAGCAGCGCGCGCGCCTCCGTGCCCGGCCCGCCGACCGGTGCCGGCGCCACGAGCTCGGGTGCCGATGACGCGAGCAGGAGGTTGACGACCAGGTTCGAGAAGCGGTAGGCGACCGCGTCGCGCTGCTTGTCAACCAGCGGCATCCCGAACACGTCGTGGTAGAAGCGCTCCGTGGCCGCGAGGTCGTCGACGAAGAGCGTGACCGCGAAGACCTGCTTGGTGCGATCGTGGGGCGCGAACGCGGGGTTCGACGGCATCGGGCGCCTCCCTTCAGCGGCCCTCGCGGCGGCCGTGGCGACCCTGGAGGACCGCGATGACGTCGGCTGGGGCCAGGCCCCGCTCGGCGAGCAGGACAAGGGCATGGTAGGCGAGGTCCGCGGCCTCGCCAGCCAGCAGACGGCCCGTTTCGGACCTGTCGAGGTTCGCGCGCTCGGCAGCCTCGTCGTTCTTCGCGGCCAGCAGCACCTCCGTCGCCTCCTCGGCCACCTTGCGCCCGGCCAGGTCAACCCCGCCGCCGAGCAGCCGCGTCGTGTACGAGTCCGCCGGTCGCCGGGCAGCCCGCTCGGCGATCGTCGCCCACAGCGTCTCGAGCCAGGAGAAACCCTGCGGCGGCACCGGGTCGGTCGCAGGCGGTGCCGACGGGGACGCGACCTCCGCGTCGAAGCAGGATCGCGTGCCCCGATGGCACGTCGGGCCGGCCGGCTCGACGCCGATCAGGAGCGCGTCGCCGTCGCAGTCGAGCGCGAGCGACCGCAGGCGGAGCACGTTGCCGCTGGTCTCGCCCTTGCGCCATAGCCGTCCCCGCGAGCGCGAGCGGAAGTGCACCTCTCCCGTGGCGATGGTGGCTGCCAGCGCCTCGGCGTCGAGCCAGCCCACCATCAGGACCCGGCCGTCGGCCGCGTCCTGGACCACGCCCGCCACCAGGCCGCCGTCGCCCCAGGCCACGGCCTCTGCCGCGAGACCCGCGGACAGGTCCACCGGCCCGGCGGGGCCGACCGCCGGCTCGCCACTCGTTCCGTCCATCACGCCTCCCGATCCGTGGGCAGGGCGCGCACGGGGAGCCCCGCCGCGGCCATCGCCGCCTTGACCGCCGCGATCGACCACTCGCGCCGGTGGAAGATACCCGCTGCCAGCACCGCGTCGGCACCGCCCTCGCGCACCGCCGCCACGAAGTCGTCCGGGCCGGCCGCCCCGCCCGACGCGATCACCGGCACGGTGACGAGGCTGCTGATCGCCCGGAGCAGCTCGGTGTCGAAGCCGGATCCCGTGCCGTCGCGGTCGATGCTGGTGACCAGCAGTTCCCCGGCGCCGAGCGCCGCCGCGCGCCGCGCCCAGGCGCGCGCGTCGAGGCCCGCGGGCTCGCGACC
>JAJXTS010000219.1 GCA_021783595.1 Chloroflexota bacterium
ACGCAGTCGTGCGCTCCGGGGCACAGCCTGGGCGCGAGAGTGCACGATCGCTGCGCGGGGCGGCGCATTCCTGCGGCGAGCGCACCGTTGGGTCGTGGGGCGCAACGGGCCGGCGGGCGCGCCGTGATCGCCGGGCGCGAGGGCGGGGCCCGGCGCGAGGGCGGGGCCCGGCGCGAGGTCCCGAACCCGCGAACCGCGCCACGGGCATCCCGGGGCGAGGTCCGGTAGGCTCCACCCATGACCTGGCCGCCCCGCCCCATGGACCCGCCGGACGCCGTCGCGACGGGCGGTCCCGCCGTGGCGGGCGGACCCGCCGGGACGCCCGCGGGACCCGTCGGGACGCCCGCGGGACCCGTCGGGACGCCCGCCAGCCGGGCCGCCGTCGACGATGCCCGTCGCCACCTGCCGCTCGACGGCACGCGCAACGTCCGCGACGTGGGCGGCTACCCGGCGGCGGGCGGGCGGCGGACGCGCTGGCGGACGCTGCTCCGGTCGGACGAGCTCACGCGCCTCCCCGCGCACGCCGCGGAGGAGCTCCGCGAGCTGGGCATCCGCCAGGTGATCGACCTGCGCTGGCCGGACGAACTGGCCCTCTCGCCCAACGTCTTCGAGGCGGACCCGGCGGTCCGCTACCGCCACATCGCCCTGCTGGTGGACGATCCCACGCCCCGCAGCGGGCTGGCGGGGATGTACCGCCACGTCCTCGACGAGCGACTGCCGCAACTGGTCGAGGTGGCGCGCGCCCTGCTGGAGCCCGACGGGATGCCTGCGGTCATCGGCTGTGCCGCGGGCAAGGACCGGACCGGGATCACGGTCGCGGTCCTGCTGTCGCTCGCCGGCGTGCCCGACGAGGTGGTCGTCGCGGACTACGCCCTCTCCGCCGGCATGTTCGCCATGCCCAACGCCACCATCCCGCCCGGCGACTGGCGGCACCAGCCGCTCGCGGTGGACAGCCCGCCCGAGTTCATGGCGTCTGCCCTGGACCACCTGCGCGAGAGGCACGGCGGGGCGCGCGCCCTGCTCCGCTCGGGGGGCCTGCGCGAGGCCGAGCTGGACGCGCTTGCCCAGCGGCTCACGGAGCCCGCGCGCTGATGGGGCGGATCGCGGCGTCGGTCACCCTCCCCTACCCGCCCGAGCGCGTGTGGCGCGTGGCCACGCGCGTGGCGGACCTGCCGCGCTGGATGCCCGAGGTGGTGGCGGCCGAGCTCCTCGACGCTCCGCTCGCTGTGGGCAGCCGCGCCCGCCTCCGCATGTCGCCGTCGGTGGCCGGCGCCGAGGTGATGGCCTCGGTGCGCCAGCTGGTGCCCGCGAGTCGGCTGGAGCTGGCGGGCTCCGGCGGGCCCCTCGGGGTCGCCGTCAAGGTGGCCCTGCGCAGCATCGACGGCGCCACCACCGAGGCGACCGTCGAGGTCGATCTCGACACGCCGCCGTTCCTCGGGTTCATCGCCCGCGAGGTGGAGCAGCGGCTGAGGGCGGGTCTGCCCGGGGCGCTCGAGAAGCTGCGCGCCCTGATCGAGGCCGAGCCCGCCTGACTTCCGGGCCCTACACTCAGGGCGATGCTCCGGACCGTCGTCGCCACCCGCTACGTCACGCCCCTGCGCGAGGGCGGCTCGGTGCCCGCGCTGGTCGAGGCGGACGATGACGGGCTGTACGTGGTGAAGCTCCTGGGCGCCGGCCACGGGCGCAAGGCCCTCGTCGCCGAGCTGGTCGCGGGCGAGATCGGGCGGCGCCTCGGCCTGCCGGTGCCGGACCTCGTGCTCGTGGAGCTCGATGGCGCGCTGGCGAAGGCGGAGCCGGATGGCGAGATCCGGGAGCTGCTCGCGCGCTCGGCGGGCACCAACTTCGGCCTCGACTTCCTGCCGGGCGCCCTCGCGTTCGCGCCGGCGGTTGGCCCGCGGCCCGATCCGGAGCTGGCCGCCGAAGTCGTCTGGCTCGACGCCTTCACCACCAACGTGGACCGCACGCCGCGCAACCCCAACCTGGTGGTGTGGCACCGGCGGGTGTACCTGATCGACCACGGCTCCGCGCTGTACATCCACCACACCTGGGCGCACCCCGACGAGCACGCGCGCCGCTCGTTCCCCCAGGTCCGGGACCACGTGCTGCTGCCGTTCGCCGCGTCGATCGAGGCGGCCGACGAGCGGCTGTCCCCGAGGCTGGACCGTCCCGTGCTGGAGGCGATCGCGGCCGCCATCCCCGACGACTGGCTGCGGCCCGAGGCGGGGCTGCCCGACGCGGACGCGCACCGGCGCGCCTACGTGGACTACCTGACCGCGCGGCTCGACGCGCGCCGGGCATTCGTGGAGGAGGCCGAGCGTGCCCGGGTCGCCTGAGGAGCGCCGACGCGCCCCGGTGACGCGCCACCCGTTCGAGTACGCGATCGTGCGGGTGATCCCGCGCGTGGAGCGCGGCGAGGCGCTCAACGCGGGCATCGTGCTGCACTCGCGCCCCGCGCGGTTCCTGGGCGCGCGGACCGAGCTCGACGAGGTGCTGCTGGCGGCCATGTGGCCGGACTGCGACGCGGAGACGGTCCGCGACCACCTCGCGACGATCGAGCGGATCGCGGCGGGCGACCCGTCCGCCGGGCCGATCGCGTCGCTCTCCGCCCCGGAGCGCTGGCACTGGCTGGTGGCGCCGTCGTCCACGGTGATCCAGCCGTCAGAGGTGCACACCGGGCTCACCGCGGACCCCGCGGCGACCCTCGAGCACCTGTTCCGGACGCTCGTCGCCCGCTGACCGGGTCGCCCGCGCCCCGGTGGCGCCGGCCCGTCAGTCGCTGCGGCCCGTCAGTCGCGGCGGCGGCCGACGACCGGCGGCTCGGGATCGGCGGCTGCGTCCGCGGGTGGCGCCGCGGTGGCGACCCTCGCCGCCTTCGCCTCGGTCTCCGCCGCCAGACCGGCCGCCGCCCGCCGGGCGCCGCCGCGTCGGTACCGCAGCGCGACGAGGATCGTGACGAGCATGAACGTCAACGAGGCGGCGTTGGTCCCCGCCACCACCCAGTTCGCGATCGACACGCCATACGAGACCCAGACCACGAAGCCGAGCGACAGCAGGGAGAGGTAGAGCAGCGAGAGGTCGTTCGAGGACCGGGTCCGGCGCATCCGCCGGATCTGGAGAACCGGGGAGACGGCCATGGCCAGACCGGCGACCGTGGCGCCGGCGGCAAGCAGGTCCGAGGTGCTCACGGTCGGCCGCCGGCGGCTCGCCCATCGGCCTTGCGGGCCCGCTTGCCAGCCTGGTAGGCCGCCAGCGCCTCGGCCGAGTCCACGTCCGCGAGCGTCGGCTCCTCGGGCAGCTGGGCCTCCCACCCGTCCGGCCGGATGCCGAACCGGCGGGCGAGCACGCCGATGACCGTCGCCGACTTGGCCTCGCCGATCCCCGGCAGCGCCCTGAGCCGCGCCCGCAGGTCGCGGGCGTCCAGCGCCC
>JAJXTS010000046.1:0-1284 GCA_021783595.1 Chloroflexota bacterium
CGCCCGGTAGCACGAACCACCTTCGTAAGCGGCAGTAGGGGCGCCGTCCCTCGAGTGCCGGGCGGGCGTAGCACGAACCACCTTCGTAAGCGGCAGAAGGAGCGCCGTCACTCGAGTGCCGGGCGGGCGCGCAACGGACGACCCGCGACCAGTTCGCCTGCCCCAGCGGACGACGCGACTCAGCCCAGCAGGCGTCGCTCCAGGTCGCGCATCGCCGCCTCCTCGGCCGGATCGGCGTGGTCCCAGCCGCAGACGTGCAGCGTGCCGTGGGTGACCAGCAGGCGGAGCTCGTCGCGGGCGTCCCACCGGACATCGCCGGTCTGCCCGCCGCGCCCGGCCCCGGCCTGGTCCACGGCCCGCTCGACCGACACCACGATGTCGCCCAACTGCTGCCGCGCGCCCGGGGGCAGGGCGAAGCCGTCGGCGGGAGACGCCAGCGGCCCGTCGCCCGAGCGCTTGCCCGCGTGGTCCGGGAAGTCGGCCGGGGCCAGCAACGGGAACGAGAGCACGTCGGTCGGGCCCTCCTTTCCCATGTGGGCCTCGTTGAGCTCGGCGAGCTCGGCGTCGTCCGCGAGGAGCAGCGTGATCGACGCGGGCCGGGGCGCCCCGGCGGCCGCGAGCGCCGCGGCGACGGTGCGCGCGAGGACCGTGGCCGGCACCAGCCGCGGCACGCCCTCGCGCCGCTCGACATCGATCCGCCAGCCGTCGAGGTAGTGGGTGCTCATCGCGCCAAAGTAGCGCGTCCGGCGACCCGCCGCCGGTCCCGCGCTACCATCGGGCGATGGCCATCCGACCCATCGTCACCCTCGGCGAGCCCCGCCTCCGCCTCCCCGGGCGGCCCATCGTGAAGTTCGACCGCGAGCTCGGCGCGATCCTCGACGACATGGTCGAGACGATGGACGCCGCTCCCGGCGTGGGCCTGGCCGCCCAGCAGATCGGCCTCGACCTGGCGCTGTGCGTGATCCGGGTGGACGACGAGCTGTTCGAGGTGGCCAACCCCGAGATCGTCCACCTGTCCGGCGAGGAGGGCGCCTGGGAGGGCTGCCTCTCGGTGCCCGGTTACCGCGCCTGGCGCTGGCGGGCCGAGCACGCGGTGATGGTGGGCCAGGACCGCCACGGCCAGCGGATCACCGTCAGCGGCCACGGGTACCTGGCCCGCGCCATCCAGCACGAGTTCGACCACCTCCACGGCGAGCTGTACATCGACGCGCTGCCGGAGGACGAGGAGATCCTCACCGAGGAGGAGCTGGACCGCCGGCTCGCCGAGGAGGCCGAGGACGCCGA
>JAJXTS010000046.1:1384-14946 GCA_021783595.1 Chloroflexota bacterium
AAGGCGACGGCCGGTGTGGCCGAGAACCGACCGGTGCCTACTTGGTGGTGACCCTGAGGCTGATGGACGCCGTGTGGGCCAGGCTGCCGCTGGTGCCGGTGACCGTCATCGGGTAAGTCTTCGCCTTGGTCGACGTTGACGTGGTGATCGTCAGGCTGGCCGTACCGGATGCCGGGTTGGGCGTGAAGGTCACCGTGGACCCGGCCGGCGCGCCGGCCAGGCTCAGGGTCACGCTGCCAGCGAACCCGTCGACGGCGCCGATCGTCACGGTGTAGGTGGCTGTCGTCCCCCGCTTGGCCGTCAGGGACGACGGGCTCACGGCGATGGTGAAGTCCGGCGCCGCCGCGGTGACCGTGACCGACGCGGTGCCGCTGACCGAGCCGCTCGTGGCGGTGACGGTGGCCGTGCCCGCCGTGGTGCCCGCCGAGTAGAGGCCGCTGCCGCTGTCGATGGAGCCGACGCCGCCGCTCGCCACCGACCACGTGACGGTCGGCTGGGTCGCCATCTTGACGCCGGTGGTGTCGTACGCGGTGGCCGTGAACTGCTGCGTGCCGTTGACGGCCACAGTCGCCGAGCTGGGCGTCACGGTGATCGAGCCCAGCGTCTGGGTAGTCGACGAGCTCATCTGGATGCTGCCGAGCCCGGTGGGCCCGTCCCAGCCGGTGCCGGCGTTGCACAGGACGGCGATTCGGCACCTGCCGTTGGAGCCGGACGTGACGTCGTAGTGCGGCGTCGTGGACGCCCAGGCGTAGGCGCCGGCGAGCGGGGTGCTCCCGTAGCCGCCCTGCATCGCGTACAGCGCGCCCATGAGCGGCGACGAGAGGCTCGTGCCGCCGAAGACGTACCAGCCCGCCTTGCCGCTGTAGGTGGTGTAGATCTGGAGCCCGGAGTATGGGTCGGCGTCCGCCGACAGGTCCGCGATCGCCTTCTTGCCGTTGCAGGGGTTGCCGGAGATGACCTGCCAGCTGGGCGCCGCGTTGTACGTGGAGCAGCCGCTGCCCGACCCGGACCAGGCCGTCTCGGTGGAGCGGGCGCCGCCCGTGTCAACGGCCAGGGTTGTGCCGCCCACGCCGATCACGTACGTGGCCGTCGCCGGGAACCCGACGCCGTACCCGCCGTCGCCGGTGGAGGCCATGACCGCGATGCCCTTGTTGGCGGCGTTGTCCCACTGCGGGTAGGTGACGCCCGAGACGTCGCTCGAGGAGCCGTAGCTGTTCGAGATGGCGAGGACGTGCGCCGTGCCCGACGCCTCGGTCACCGCCGCGCCGAGGTCGGCGAAGGAGGCGGAGTTCGCCTCGACCAGCAGGATGCTGCACAGCGGGCAGACCGCCGACGCGGCCTGGAGGTCGAGATCGATCTCATTGGACCAGCCTGCGTCAGCCGACGGGTACGAGGTGCCGCCCGACTGGTCGATCTTGGTGAAGCACGGCGTCGTGGCAGAGCTCGTGAGGCTGGTGAGCTGCGACAGCGGGCAATTGTTGATCGGCGCGAGGCTGCTGCCCAACGTGGCGCGGTAGGTGGTCAGGTTCGTGAACGCGGCGGGGTCGTCGTAGGCGTCCACGATCGCGATCACGCGCGACGGGTCGCCGACGCCGGTGATCCCGTACGCCGCGCGGATGTCCGTGGCCGTGTAGCTGATCGACGCCGCAGCCTTCGCCACGGACTTGAGGTCCCCGGGCGTCTGGGCGTGGTATGCCTGCCCGTTCTCGTAGAACTGGCGCACGACGCTCAGGCAGGCGGCGGTGTCGGCGCTGCCGGGCCCGCAGATGCTCAGGTCGCGGTGGCTCCAGGTCGGGCTGGCGGCGCCCGCGACGGGCACGGCGAGCATCGAGACGGTCATCGCGGCGGCCGCAACCGCCACCAACCGCCGGATCACATGCCGCATCGGCTCTTGCCTCCTACGCACTCAGGCCGCGCGACAGGCATGGGGAGCCGCGGCGCTGGGGGTGAGGATGCGTCGGGAAACCGCCGCGGTCAATGGCCGGGTGGCTGGATCCCGGTGCCGGACGGCACCGACGCGCGGTCGGCCGACGCTCCGTGGCCGGGCCGCCGACCCACCGGTCGGCTACTCCTCGCCGCCCGCGGCCCGACGCGACTCCAGCTCCACGATCTTGTTGTCGGGGTACGCGATCCGCTGGTGGTACATGCCCAGCAGCTGGCCGACGAAGGACTCGCGGATGCGCTCCAGGTCGCGCAGGGTCAGGTCGCACTCGTCGAACTGGCCGTCGCCGATGCGCTCCTCGAAGATCCGGCCCACCATCGCGCGGATCGCGGTCTCGTCGCGCGAGACCAGCGAGCGCACGGATGCCTCCACCGAGTCCGCCAGCATGATGATCGCCGCCTCGCGAGACTGCGGCTTGGGCCCGCCGTGGCGGAACTTGCGCACGTCCACCGCGTCGGCGGCCTTCCGGCCCTCGGGCGTGTCGAGGCCCCCGTAGGGCGCCGCCGCCTCCTCCCTGGCCCGGCCGTAGAAGTAGGCCATGACGCCGGTGCCGTGGTGCTGCGGGATGAACGCGATCAGCTGCTTGGGCAGGCCCGCCCCGTAGGCGATGTCGATCCCGGCCGACACGTGGCTCTTGAGCAGCTGCGCCGACGCCTCCGGGTCCAGCTCGTCGTGGATGTTGGCGCCGCCCGCCTGGTTCTCGATGAACGCGGCCGGGTTCGCGAGCTTGCCCACGTCGTGGTAGTAGGCGGCGACGCGCGCGACGAGCGGGTCCGCCCCGATCACCTCGGCCGCGCGCTCGGCGAGGTTGCCCACCATCAGGCTGTGGTGGTAGGTCCCGGGCGTCTCGACCAGCAGGCGGCGGAGCAGCGGCGCAGTGGGGTTCGCCAGCTCCTGGAGCTGGAACACCGTGAGGATCCCGAACAGCGAGCCCACCACCGCGACCGAGCCCGCGGTGGCCACCGCGGCGCCGCCGGACGAGACGGCCGCCGCGCCGATGAGCTCGAGCACGCCGCGCATGTCCTGGCGGCCGAGGAGCGCGAACGTGACCGCGGTCAGGGCCTGGACCAGGAAGACGGCCGAGCCCGCCCGCACGAACCCCGACAGCCGGTCGCCGCGGCGGACCGCCACGATGCCCGCGATGCCGCCGAGCAGCGTGTAGGCGGCGAGCTCGAGCCCGCCGCCGTAGCCGCCGCCGTTGACGGTCGCGGCGAGGATCGCGAGCAGCGAGGTGAGGACGAGCGCGGCGCCGCCGTCGAGCAGGACCGCGAGCAGCATGCCCACGGCGCCCAGGGGTAGCGCGTACGGCAGCCAGTAGCGGCCAGCCGTGAGCTTGAGCGCCAGCACCGCCACCAGGAGGATGAGGCTGAGCAGCAGCAGCACCTTGTTGCGGTGCCAGAACTCGCGGCGGAACCGCCACGTCCAGAGCAGCAGCAGGGCGATGGTCAGGACCGACAACACGAAGAAGCCCACGAGCCGGGCGACGTCGAGGCCGCCCTGGTTGAGGCCGAAGTAGGTGATGGCCTCGTACGCGACGTCGTCGATGCGCACGCCGTCCCCGACGATGGTCTCGCCCTGCTCCCAGCTCTGCTGCACGGGCTGGACGGCGGCGGCGGCAGCGGCCCGCGCCTCGGACGTGAGCTGGTCGGAGTAGGACGAGTTGGCGACGAGGAGCGGGGCCACCATGGCGGCGGCCAGCGAGCGCTCGTCGGGGGAGAGACCGCCCGCGATCTGGTCGCCGAGGTTCGCGCGCACCAGCGGCAGCTGGGTGTCGAGGAGCGGCGCGCCCTCGAGCGTGGCGAGGACGCGCGCGGCCTCCTCGCGGACCGCGGACCAGCGGGCCGGGGTCAGGCCCATGAGCGTCTTGCGGTCGGCTGACGTGAGGTCGCCCAGGGCGCCGGCCAGGATCGCCTGGCGGCCGAGGTCGGTGATGCCGGGCGCGAACGCCGCGTCCACGACCTGGGCCAGCTGCTCGAACGCGCGGGCCTGCTGGGCGGCCACCGCGGCCGCGCCCGCCGCCGTGTACGTGTACTGGGGATCGACCGCGGCGCTCGCGGCGTCGCGGGCCTGCTGGGTCTTGACCTGGCTCGTGTAGGCCGCCGCGCGCGGCGCCTGCACCACTGTGGGCGCGGGCATGCCGAGCTCGAGGCTGGGCTGGGCGGGGAGGACGTCGAAGCCGAGGATGACCGCCATCGCGGAGATCAGCAGGACGGAGGCGGCGAGCAGCCGCCACGCGTCCCGGCGGGTGAAGGCGACGCTGGTGTCGGCGGCCGACGAGGTGAGCACCGACGGGCCTAGCCGGCTGCCCCGCCGGCGGCCCGCTCCGTCTCGGCGAGCGCCCGGGCCACGGCCCCTGACGCGGCCCTGCCGTCGGCGCGGCCGCGGATCCTGGGGGAGAGCCAGCCCATGACCTTGCCCAGGTCTCGGGCCGAGGCCGCACCGGTGGCGGCGATGCCCTCGGCGACGAGCGAGCGAAGCTCGCCGTCCGTCAGCTGTTGCGGGAGGTAGCCCGAGAGGATGGCGATCTCCGCCTCCTCCTTGCCCGCGAGATCCTCGCGGCCGCCGTTGCGGAAGGCTTCCACGCTCTCGCGGCGGGTCTTGACCTCTTTGACGATCACGTCGAGGACCTCGTCCTCGGACAGCGTCACGCGCTTCGCCTTCTCGATGTTGTAGATGGCGTTCTGGGCCATCCGCAGGACGTCACGGCGCAGCGCGTCGCCCGATCGCATCGCGGCGATCGTGTCGTCGTGGAGTCGTTCGCGTAGGGTCATCGGACCCTCCTGGGGTGAAGCGCCCCCGACGGGGCGCCGCGGGCTCGCGGCCGGTTGCGGGACGCCGTGACGGCGCCGCCGGTCACCGGGCCGCGAACCCGGTCTGGCTCAGCCCTGGCTCGCTCGCGCGTTCTTCTTGCGCTTCGCTTCCTTGCGCTTCCGCTTCACCGACGGCTTCTCGTAGTGCTCACGACGACGCGCCTCGGCGAGGATCCCGCTCTGCTGGATCTTCTTGTTGAAGCGGCGGAGGGCGCTTTCGAACGTCTCGTTCTCGCCCACTCGGACTTCGGCCAAACCTGGTTCACCTCCTCGGGCAGGGGTCTCGCACCCGCCTCCACGCTCGAATGCCCAGCGGCGCGGGGGCGTCCCGGCTGGCACACGGCGACCGCTCTCGCGGGCGCGTGAAGCCTGCCGACAGGCCGCCGGAGTGTACGCGGGTCGCGGAGGGGCGTCGAATCGGGCGGGGGCGTCCCGCGGGGCGGGCGGGGGCGTCCGCGCGGGGGCGGGGCGGGGCGTCCCGCGGGGCCCCCGGCACCGCGGGGCGACCTTGACCACCCGGCGCCCGGGGGCGAGCTTGGCCACTCGCCAGGCGGGTGAACCGCACGCCGCGCCGTTCCGGCCACTCGCAGCACGAGCGGGTCAGCGGTTCCAGCGATCAGGTGACCCGCCTAGCGGGCGACACGACCGCTGGGCCGTCCCGCTCACCCGCCAGGCGGGTGGAGCGCTGCCCTAGGCGCGGACGGGCGCGCCGCGGACCCACCAGGCGGGTGGCACGCGCCCAAGGCGCGGAGTGGCGGTGCCCTGCGGCCGGCTGGCCTGGCGTCAGCGGCGGGGCTGGCTGATCCGGATCAGGTTCCCGGCCGGGTCGCGGAAGGCGCAGTCCCGGACGCCGTACGGCTGGTCCGTGGGCTCCTGGACCACCTCGGCACCCGTGGCCCGCGCCCTCTCGAAGGCCGCGTCCACGTCGGCGGTGGCGAGGACCAGCCGACCGAGCAGGCCCTTGGCGAGCAGGTCCGCGATGGCCTCGCGGTCGGACGGGGAGATGCCCGGGTCGGCGGCCGGCGGCTCGAGCACGACACTGACGCCCGGCTGGGCGGGCGAGCCCAGCGTCGTCCAGCGCATGCCGTAGGCGCTGACGTCGTTGCGCACCTCGAAGCCCAGGGCGTCGCGGTA
This sequence comes from Chloroflexota bacterium, assembly GCA_021783595.1. Classification (GTDB taxonomy): domain Bacteria; phylum Chloroflexota; class Limnocylindria; order Limnocylindrales; family CSP1-4; genus CAIXZV01. Next base: position 7,271 of record JAJXTS010000046.1, read on the forward strand.
GAACGCGATCGCCTTCTCGTGATCGTCAACGGCCAGGAAGCAGTTCTGCAGGGTCATGTCCATGGCGCGACTCTAGGCGCCGTCGCGGGCGGGCGCTTCTCGAATCCTGACCGGTCGGGCCGCGGACCGGACCAGACAGGCCGGCAGGGGCTCGGCCCACGAGTGGTCGCGGGCGCGGTAGGCGCTCGGGCTCTCGCCGACGAGCTCGGCGAAGCGCGTGCTGAAGGTGCCCAGGGACTGGCAGCCCACCTCGAAGCAGACCTCCGTCACCGACAGGTCGCCGCGCCGGAGGAGCGCCATCGCCCGCTCGATTCGCCGGGTCATCAGGTAGCTATACGGCGTCTCGCCGTAGGCCGCGCGGAAGCTGCGCGAGAAGTGGCCCGACGACATGCACGCGGTCCGGGCGAGCGCCTCAACGTCGAGCGGCCGGGCGAACTCGCGATCCATCTGATCCCGCGCGCGCCGCAGGAGCACCAGGTCGCCGCGGTCCATGCGCGCATCATACGGGCCCGCCGCCGGGGCCCGGTCTCGGAGACGGCGAGGGCGTCCCGGCGACCGCCGTGGAGCCGACGGGCCGCGGCCAGCCCCCGCTCCGGGTGAGAATGGGCGCTGCATGGCCACCGCCGCCGACAGCCCAGCCCCCACGGCCGCCACTCCTGGACGGGAGCCCGCGTCGGCGGCCGTGTTCGACACGCCCACGATCCTCGCGGTGTCGGGCGCGCACTTGGTCCACGACACGTACCCGGCGTTCATCGGGGTGCTGCTGCCCCTGCTCATCCCCGCGCTCGGCATCAGCCTCACGGTCGCGGGGCTCCTGGCCGCGACGTTCCGCGTCGCCACCGCGGTGCAGCCCGTGCTGGGCCACATCGCGGACCGAGCCGACACGCGCTACTGGATCGTGCTGGCGCCGGGCGCCACGGCCATCGCGATCTCCCTGCTCGGCGTCGCGCCGTCGCCGGCTGTCGTCGCGCTGCTGCTCGCGCTGGCGGGGCTGAGCTCCGCGGTGTTCCACCCGGCCGCCGCCGCGCTCGTGACGCGGTCGTCGGGGACCGAGTGGGGCCGCGGGACGTCCATCTTCATGACCGGCGGCGAGTCGGGCCGCGCGCTCGGGCCGCTCGCGATCGCGGTGGTGCTCTCGACGGTCGGGCTGGCCGGATCCTGGATTGCGCTGGTGCCGGGCGTGCTGGCCTCGGGCGTGCTCCTGGTCCGGGTCGCCCGCCGGGCGGAGCTGCCCCTTCGCCAGCCGGTCGGCTCGATCCGCGAGGGCCTGCGCGAGGCGCGGCGCCCGTTCCTCCTCGTGTCCGCGGCCAGCGCGCTCCTGTCGTTCTCCACCTCGGGCCTGCTGGTCTTCATCCCGACGTACCTGACCGGTGCCGGGGCGGGCCTCCTGCTCGCCGGGGCGGCCGTGGCCGTGTTCGAGATCGGCGGCGCGTTGGGCGCCTTCAGCGGCGGCACGATGTCGGACCGGATCGGGCGGCGGCCCACGTTCGCCGTCGCCGTCGCGGGCGCGGTGCCGCTGGTCGTCGCGCTGGCGCTGCCCGCCGGACCCGCGATCCTGCCGTTCCTCGCGGTCGCCGGTGGCCTGCTGCTCTCGGCCGGGCCGGTGGAACTGGTGCTCATGCAGGAGCTCCTGCCCCGCAACCGCAGTACCGCGGTGGGCCTGAGCATCTTCGTGACCACGGTCGCGACGGCGCTCGGCTCGATCGTCGTCGGCGCGCTGGGCGAGGCGATCGGCCTGCATGGCGCGCTGCTCCTCGCGGCGGGCGCCGCCTTCCTCGCGCTGCCGTTCATCGCGCTGCTGCCGGAGACCCGGCACGTGAGCCGCGAGGCGACGTAGGCCGCCGACAAGGCCACGGGGCGGACCCGAGCGTCAGGGGGCCCGGGACGACAGCCTCTTGACGAGGTCGCGCAGGCGGGGAGGATGGCGGGCATGCGACCGGGGATGCGGAAGATCTCGATCGGCGTGGCGGTGGCGGCCGTGCTCGCGGCCGGCTGCACCCGCGCCGGACCGGCGGCCCCGATGCCGTCATGGCCCGGAGCCTCGCCGACCCAGTCGCCGGCCCAGTCGCCGGCCGGTCCTTCCGCCGCAGCGCCGCTTCCGTCGGCCATCGCCTACGCCGTGCACCAGCGCCAGCAGTTCGGGCTGCGCGCGGACGTTGCGTGGGTGGAGCAGGTCGCGGCCGACCCGACGGCCCGCGTGATGCTGCTCGACATCCCGCTCACCCCGGCGGAGGAACAGTGGTTCGAGGCGCGCCAGGCGTCGTTCGGCCAGGTGGAGTCGGCGATCCAGGCGGAGGCCGCGTCCGCTCCCGACGAGTTCGGCGGCCTGTACCTTGACCAGGCCACCGGCCATGTCGTCGGGCTGTTCACGGCGAACCCCGACCGCCACCGGCAGGCGATCCTCGGCCGGCTGGGCGAGACGGCGCCGCTGATCGTCAAGCAGGTGACCTACGCGGAGAGCACGCTGCGCGCCCTGCAGGACCGCATCAGCTCGGATGTCCAATGGCTCAGGGGAATCCAGGCGGCGGCGGTGGGGATCGGGGTGGACACGATCCACAACCGGACGTCGCTCGAGCTGTCGAGCGCCAACCCCGAGGCGCCCGCGCTCGCGCTGGCCCACTACGGCGTGCCGGCGAACGAGCTGGCGGTGACCGAGGACGGCACGGGCGCGGCGCTGCTGCCGCGCGGCACGATCGACGTCAGCGTCACCGCAGCGACGGGCGTGCCGACGCCGGCCGGCGGCTGGGAGCTCGACTTCGCGGGCGACGGACCGGGCGAGTGCGGCGGAGAGGTCGGGCACGCCGTTGCACCGGGACGCGTGGCGGAGATCCCCTGCCAGGTCGGCGGCTGGACGGTCACCCTGCTCGACGACAACCGATCGCCGGTCGCCAGCGGCCACGTGACCGTGGTGGCCGGCAAGCACGCGCAGGTGACGATCGCCGTGCCCTGAGGGCGGGCACGCTCCGTCGCCCGGAGCGACTCGCTGCCCCCGCCGAACGCCGACGGAGGCGCGCCGTTAGGATCAGCGCCATGCCCACCCTGCTCGACCTGCTCGAGGCCAGTGCCGCCCGCTACGGCGACAGGCCCGCTCTCGGGCTGCGCCGCGACGACGGCACGACGTTCCACTGGTCGTACGCGGAGGTGCTGCGACGGAGCCGGATCGCGGCGTGGCGGCTGCGAGCGCTGGGGCTGGCGCCCGGCGACCGCATCCTGACCTGGTCGCCGTCAACGCCCGCCCTGCCGGCCGCCTACTTCGGCGCCATGTACGCCCGGCTGGCATTCGTGCCGCTCGACGCGCGGATGGCCCCGGACACGATCACGCGGATCGTGGACCGGTCGGGGGCCGTGCGGCTCGTGCTGGGCACCGGGCGCGACGCGCCGGACCCGAGCGAGGTCGGCCTCGAGCGCTTCCCGACCACGCTGGTCGAGGACCTGTCGGCCGACCCCGACGACGCCTTCCCGGCCGACTGGGAGGCGCAGGTCGCCGCCTGGCAGCGGCCGGCCGACGACGAGGTGTTCGAGCTGGTCTTCACCTCGGGCACCACCGGCAGCCCCAAGGGCGTGATGCTCGCCCACGACAACGTGCTCGCGGGCGTGGCGTCGTTCCACCGGATCATCAGCCCGATGGAGCACCGGCTGGTCTCGCTGCTCCCCCTCTCGCACCTGCTGGAGCAGGCGGTGTCGCTGTTCTACGCGATGGAGGTGGGCGCGGACGTGCTCTACGTCCGGTCGCGCAACCCGCGGGTCATCTTCAGCGCGCTCACAGAGCACCGTGTCACCACGATGCTCCTCGTGCCGCAGGTCGTGGACCTGTTCTGGAGCGCGATCGAGCGGGAGGTGGCGAGACAGGGCAAGACCGCCCAGTTCAACCGGCTTCGCGCCGTTGCCCGGCGGCTGCCGATGCCCGTCCGGCGGCGCCTGTTCCGCACCGTGCACGCGCAGCTCGGCGGCGGGCTCCGCCTGTTCGCCACCGCGGGCGCCTTCCTGCCGCCCGCCCTCCAGCAGGCCTGGGAGGACCTGGGTGTCATCGTCCTCCAGGGGTACGGCGCCACCGAGACCGCCGCGGGCAGCTGCACCACGATGCGCGACCACCCGCTCGGCTGCGTCGGCTGGCCGCCCGATCCGGTCCGGATGCGCATCGCCGACGACGGAGAGATCCAGTTCGGCGGCCCGACCATCTTCAAGGGGTACTGGCAGGACCCGGCCGCCACGGCCGAGGCGTTCACGCCGGACGGCTGGTACCGCTCCGGCGACCTGGGCGCGCTCGACGAGCGGGGCCGGCTCCACCTGCACGGCCGCACCAAGGACATCATCGTCCTGCCCAACGGCTTCAACGTGTTCCCCGAGGACATCGAGAACGCGCTGCGCGTGGCCGGCATCCGCGACTCGGTGGCCGTGGAGGCGCGCCCCGGCCGGATCGAGGCCGTGGTGCTGGCGCCCGAGACCCACGCGGTGCCGGGCGACCCGCGCGCGGCGTCCGCGCTGGAGTCCGCCTCGCCCGAGACCCTGCGGGCCGAGATCGACGCCGCCGTGCGGGCGGCCAACGCCACCCTCGGGCCGAGCCAGAGGATCGCCGGCTGGCGGCTGTGGCCCGAGGCCGACTTCCCCCGGACGCACACGTTCAAGGTGCGGCGGGACCGCGTGCGGATCTGGGCCGCCGTGGACCAGTCGCTCCCCGTGACCGAGGGCGAGGACGCCTAACGACTGCGGCGCCGCGGGACGCGGCCGGCGCCGGGGCGCGGGGCGCGCCGTCCGCCCCGCTCAGCCGGGAGGCCACCCCATCCGGCGGCCGCCGAGCAGGTGCAGGTGCAGGTGCTGGACCGTCTGGCCGCCGTCCGGCCCCACGTTGCTCACCAGCCGCCATCCCCCGTCGAGCCCGTCGCGCGCGGCGATCTCGGCGGCCACGGCGAACAGCCGCGCCAGCAGCGGCGCGTCGGCCTCGGTCAGGGCGGCGGCGGAGGCGACGTGGGCCAGCGGCATCACCAGCACGTGGGTGGGCGCCTGGGGGTTGATGTCGCGGATGGCGAAGACCATCTCGTCCTCGTGCACCTTGGCCACGGGGATCTCGCCGGAGGCCATCCGGCAGAACAGGCAGTCGGCGGGCATTCCGGTCACGGCTCCAGCTGCGGCGTCGCGGTGTGGGCCACAGGGTATGCGAGGTCCCGACGTCGCGCGACGCCCGGTTCCGCGCAGCGCACGGACGACGACCGCCCACCGGTCAGCCGGCCGGCCGTCAGCCCGGACCGGACCGGGCTCGTCCGCGGCCGGCGGCTGGCCCCAGAGGGGGCCGGCCGGAGGGCAGCCCCTCTACGCCTCGGTGGGGATCGGCGCCGGCGGCTTGGTGAGCATCGCCTCGAGCGGCTCCCTCCCCGCGTCGGTGCAGAACACGGTCAGACGGTCGCCGGCCTGCAGGACGGCGTTGCCGCGGGGGACGATCGTGCGGCCGTCGCGGACGATCGTCACCAGCACGGTCTCGGGCGGCCATCCGGCGCGAGCGACCGTGACCCCCGCGAGCGGCGAGTCCGGCGGCACGTCGGCCTCGATCATGGCCCCGGTCGCGGTCACCGAGCGGACCCGGCGCACGTTCGCGGCCAGCGCCGACCGGTAGGCCGTCATCACGTCGCCCGTGGACAGGATCCCGGCCAGGCCGTCAGGCCCGGTGACGGGCACCCAGGTCCGGTGGCCGTCGGCCAGCGCCGCCAGCACGTCGTCGAGCGAGTCGTCGACGGTGACCGACGTGGTGGAGTCCGCCAGGTCCCCCAACTTGGCGTCCGACGGGCTCGCCTCGAGCGCGTCGGCGTCCACGGTGCCGCGAAGCGAGCCGTCGCGGCCGACCACCGGGGCGCCCGGCATGCCAGCCCGGGCCAGCCGCTCCAAGGCGTCGCGCGCCGTGGTGGCGGCGTTGAGGACGAGCCGCGGCGCCCTGACGGCGTCCCCGGCCGGGATGGACGAGAGCAGCGGCATCGCGAACCGGAACTGGTGGGCGGGCGATTCCGAGCGGTTGCGCAGCTGCGAGCGGTAGATGCTGCGTGGCCCCACGACCAGCATCGAAATCCCGATGGCCAGCATCGCCGGGGCCAGCATGGCGAGGTTGCCGGTCATCTCGGCCACCATCAGCATCACGGCCAGGGGCGCGTGGGCGATGCTCCCGAACATCGCCATCATGGCCACGATCACGAAGCCCGACGGGTCGTTGGGGACCGCCGGCGCCACGCCCACCAGCAGGCGCCAGACGCCCGCGCCGAGCAGGCCGCCGATGACCAGGCCCGGCCCGAAGATGCCGCCCGATCCGCCCGAGCCGATCGACAGCGAGGTGGCCAGGATCTTGGCGAACGGCAGCGCCAGCACCACCAGGACCGGCAGGCCCAGAAGCGTCGTGCGGTCGAGGCCGGCCTGCACCCAGCCGTACCCTGTGCCCAGCACCCCGGGCATGACGACGCCCATGCAGCCCACCAGGAAGCCGGCGATCGCCGGGCGCACCTCGCGCGGCAGCCTCCAGCCCGCGAACCACCGGGTCGCGCCGTAGAAGCCGCCGATGTAGAGGCGGCCCACGATGCCCGCCGCCAGGCCGATCAGCGCGTAGTAGACGAGCTGCACCGGGTCCGTGAAGCCGGCTGTCGCCACCGTGCCGAAGATGGGCGCGAAGCCGATGAACACGCCGAACACCGAGAACGCCACGATCGACGCCACGAAGCCCGGGATGAGGGCGTCGGCCTCGAGGTCGTCCTGGTACGGGATCTCCGCCGCCAGCACGGCGCCGCCCAGCGGTGCCCGGAAGATCGCGCCGATCCCGGCGCCCATGCCCGTGGCCACCGCGATCCGCGCGTCCCGGGCCTCGAGGTCGAGCACGCGGGCGAGGAAGCTGCCGAAGCCGGCGCCGATCTGTGCGGTGGGGCCCTCGCGGCCGCCCGAGCCGCCCGAGCCGATGGTGATGGCCGAGCTGACGAGCTTGATCAGCGGGACGCGGCCGCGGACCCGGCGCGCGCCGTGGTGGAACGCTGCGATGGCGGCGTCGGTGCCGTGGCCCTCGGCCTCGGGCGCGAGGCGGAAGACGATGATCCCGGAGATCAGCCCGCCGAGGGCCACGACGAACGGGATGGCCCACGGCCGCGCGGGGGTCGCCAGCGGATAGCCGCCCTCGCCCACCGGCGTCGACGGCGTGTAGCCGGCGAGGGCACCCAGGAACACGCGCGTGGCGAGCTCGAGCGCCGTGAAGAACACGACGGCCCCCAGGCCGGCGATGACGCCGATCAGCGCGCCGAGGACGATCCACTTGCGCAGGTGCTCGGCTTCGCGGATGCGGGTGCGGGCACCGCGCAGGAGCGAGGCGATGGTCACAGGAACGTCTCCATGGCGCGGGCCAGGCGCTCGAGGCCCGGCTGGTCGCTGGGGATGAGGGCAGCGGCGGCGAGCACCGCCACGAGCTGGGAGCGGCGGCTGTCCACCACGCGCTCCCACAGCTCGCGGCCGGCGGCCGCGGGCAGGACGGTGGTGACCCGCGCGTCGTGGTGGTTCTTGCGCATCTCGACCAGGCCGCGTCGCCGCATCCGCCCGATCAGGCGGCTGGTGGCGGGCAGGCGAGAGCCGATGCGCGAGGCCAGCTCCGAGACCGTGGTGCCGTCGGGGGCCTCCGCAAGCACCACGAGGACGCGCCACTGGAGGAGCGTGAGCTCGGG
>JAJXTS010000047.1 GCA_021783595.1 Chloroflexota bacterium
CGGACCCGCGGTCCCGTCGGTGAGGAACCCGTCCAGCACGCCGCTCATCGCCGCCGCCGACGCGAACCGGTCAGCGGGGTCCAGCGCCATCGCGCGGGCGACGATCGCGTCCAGCGCGGCCGGCACCGACGCCCGCAGCGACGACGGCGGCGGCGGCGTGGCGGACAGGCGGGCGAGCGCGACGGCGGCGGCGCCGTCGCCCGAGAACGGGCGCTGGCCGGTGAGCATCTCGAACAGGACGATGCCCAAGGCGTACACGTCGGACGCGGCGGTGGCCGGCTCGCCCCGGGCCTGCTCGGGCGCGAAGTAGTGGACCGAGCCCATCGTGATGCCCGGCAGCGTGATCTGCGCTTCGTCGAGGGCGCGGGCGATCCCGAAGTCCACAACCTTCACGCGCCCGTCGCGGCTGATCAGGATGTTCGACGGCTTCACGTCCCGGTGGACGATCCCCCGACTGTGCGCGGCGTGGAGCGCCTTGGCCACGTCGGCCGCCACGCGGGCGGCCTGGCGGGGGGCCAGCGGGCCGTTCTCGCGCAGGATCGAGGCGACGTCCTGCCCCTCGACCAACTCCATCACGATGAACTGGTCGCCGGAGGGGTCCTGGCCGAAGTCGAACACCGCGACGATGTTCGGGTGGCTCAGCGACGCCGCCGCGCGGGCCTCGTCGCCGAAGCGGGCGACGAAGTCCGGGTCCCGGCCGAACTCGGCCCGGAGGACCTTGACGGCCACGTCGCGCTCCAGCTGGGCGTCGCGGGCACGGTAGATCGTCGCCATGCCGCCCTGCCCTAGGAGCTCCAGAAGGCGATAGCGGCCGCCGAGGGTGCTGCCGATCTCGGTCACGTGTTGCGGTCTCCTGCTGGCGCGGGCCCGGGCTGGCCGGTCAGATGTCGAGCGATCGGAGGAACGTCCGGAACTCGCCGCCGAAGTCAGGCCGCGCGAGCGCCAGCTCCACAGACGCCTGGAGCCAGCCCATCGTGGTGCCGGCGTCGAAGCGCCGCCCCTCGAAGGCGTAGCCGAAGACGCTCTGCTCGTCCATGAGCGCGTGGATCGCGTCGGTCAGCTGGATCTCGCCGCCGGCGCCGCGCTGCGTCTGCTCAAGCTTGTCGAAGATCTTGGGGGTCAGCACGTACCGGCCGATCACCGCGAGGTTGGACGGCGCCGTGCCGGGCGCGGGCTTCTCCACGAGCTGGCTCACCTGGTAGGTCCGGTCCCCGTCCGAGCTGCCGCCCACGGGCTCGCCGCCGATGACGCCGTAGCGGCTGGTCTCCTCGTCCGAGACCTCCGTGACCGCGACGACCGAGCCGTGGAACTGGTGGTAGGCGTGGATCAGCTGCCCGATGCACGGGCGGTCCGCGATGACGACGTCGTCGGGCAGGATCACCGCGAACGGCTCGTGCCCGATGAGGTCCTTCGCCATGAGCACCGCGTGGCCCAGGCCCAGCTGCTCCTTCTGGCGGATGTAGGCCACCTGGGCGAGGTCCGTGATGTGCCGGACCTGGCGCAGGTGCTCGATGTCGCCCTTCTCCTCGAGCATGTGCTCGAGCTCGAAGTTGAGGTCGAAGTGGTCCTCGATCGCGCGCTTCTGGCTGGAGGTGACGATGATCACCTGCTCGATGCCGGCGGCGACCGCCTCCTCGACGGCGTACTGGATCACGGGTTTGTCAACCAGCGGCAGCATCTCTTTGGGCTGCGCCTTGGTCGCGGGGAGGAAGCGGGTTCCCCAGCCTGCGGCCGGGAACACGGCTTTGCGGACGCGCATCGAACCTCTCGGTGGGCGGGCGTGGCGTGACGGCCAGTATACCCGCCGCCCCGCCCGTCCCGGCTCAGGCCTCCCGGGCGATCCCGGCGGCGAACCGGGCGACGATCCCGGCGAAGGCCCGCGGCCGGTCCAGCGGCGCGAGGTGCGTCGCACGCGGGATCACCAGGTGGCGGCCGCTCCGGCACGCGGAGGCCCACGCGGCGCCGGCCGGCCCGAACACCGGGTCCAGGGCGCCGTTCACGAGGAGCACGGGCGTCCACAGCCACGCGAGCCGGTCGAGATACCGGCCGCCCACGATCGCGCGCAGCGCGGCCGCGCCGCCCGCCGGCCAGAAACCTCCCTCGATGACCGGCCGCGCGACCCGTTCGCGGTAGCGGAACCGGAACAGCCAGCCGTCGGCTCGCGCGAGCAGCGAGGGCGGGACGCCGTCCAGCAGTCGGGCCAGGGCCCGGAACAGCAGCGCCGCCAGCCCATCCGGCTCCGCGGAGCACCCGGCCAGCACCAGCCCCGCGACCAGCTCCGGGTGGCGCGCCGCCGCGTCGATCGCGACGTAGCCGCCCAGCGACAGGCCGACCACGACCGCCCGTCCGTCGGCGGACTCGGCCGCGATGGCGTCCGCCACGACGTCCGCCGCGGCGTCGCGGGTGAAGGGCACGTCCGCCAGCCGCCCGTGGCCGGGCAGGTCCACGGCCACGCACCGGTACCGGGCGGCGAGGAGGCGCATCGGCGCGTCCCACTGGCGCCGGGTCAGGAGGGTGCCGTGGACGAAGACGATCGCCGGCGCGCCAATCGGCCCCGCAGCGGTCCAGGCCTCGCGGCCGACCATGCCGGTCAGACCGCCCTGTGCTCGATCGCCCACAGGGCCGCCTGGGTCCGGCTGGCGAGGTCGAGCTTGCTCAGGATGTTCGACACGTGGGTGCGGGCAGTGCGCTCGGTGATGTCGAGCAGCGTGGCGATCTCCTTGTTGGAGTGGCCGCGGGCCACCAGGCGCAGGACCTCGCGCTCCCGCTCCGTGAGGGGCTGGGCCAGCGCGCCGGGGCCACGGACGCGCCCGGCCAGCAGCCGGGCAACCTGCGGGTCCAGGTGGGTCTCGCCCGCGTGGGCCCGACGCACGGCGGCCGCCACGTCATCGGCCTCGGCGTCCTTGAGCAGATAGCCCGACGCCCCGGCCTCCAGCGCCGCGGCGACGCGCCCCTCCTCGATGAAGCTCGTGAGCGCCACGATCTCCGTGTCGGGCCACCGGCGCTTGATCTCGGCGATAGCCGCGATCCCGTCCATCGCGGGCATCACGATGTCCATCAGGACGACGTCCGGCGCCAGCGTCTCGGCGAGGGCCACGGCACGCCGCCCGTCCTCGGCCTCGCCCACGACCTCGATGTCGCCGAGGAGGTCGAAGAAGCTGCGCAGGCCGCGGCGAACCACGAGGTGGTCGTCGACGATCAGGACCCTGATCCTGCCGTCCGCACCACCCTCCGGTCCGTGGCCCTCTGCATGGTCGGTGCTCATCGGCGACAGGATACGGGGTGGCCCGTCCGCCGGCGACAGCCCGACCCCTAGCGCCTGCCCGGCTCGGCGGGGGCAGCAGCCGCCTCGGCGGCGACGGCATCGCGCTCGCGAGCCCGTGCCCGCCCGGTGGCCCCCAGCCGAACCGAGGTGAACGGCACCCGCACCTCGCGGAAGACCTCGGTGGACACGAGGAACCCGGCCAGCAGCAGCACGATCCCCACCAGCTTGGCCACGGCGCTGATCGCGGTCGCGCCGGCGACGCTCAGGGAATCGGTCGCGATGGGGACGAACGCGCCTGCGGCGATCAGCAGGGTCGCCGGCACGCGGGAGTGGAGGCGGCCGGCCAGAAGGTCGCGCGCCGCGGCGGGCAGCGACGCCACCAGGTTGACCGCGATCGCCGGCAGGGCGAGCAGCAGGTTGGCGAGGAACCGGCCGGCGGGCTGGCCGCGGTCCAGGGAGTACGCCATCACCCGGTGCTTGGGCATGAACACGTAGGCCGAGAAGACCGCGCCGAGCAGGAGCGCCATGCCGCCCGGGATGTTCATCACGACGGCGAGGACGTGGAGGGACGCCGGCATGGCGTCGCCGGTCGGCTGGCCCGCCCCGCTGAGGGAGTAGCCCGGCGCGGGCAGGGGCGGCATCGTGACGGCGATGGCGATGCCGACGAGCGTGAGCGCGGCCACGAGGGCCGCCGCGACACGCACCCACGCCTCGCTCCAGCGGTAGGCCAGCCAGAACACAGCCACGGCGGCAACGAGGGTGGCTGCCGCGTAGGCGAGCGGCAGCGGGCCCGCGCCCGCGTACTTGGGGCTGAGCGCGCTGGCGAGGGCGATGAGCCCGCCCAGCAGGAACAGCGCCGCGTACGTGTAGCCGAAGCGGGTCCGCGCCAGCAGGAACCCTGTCCCCAGGCCGAGCCACGCTGCCGTCATGACGCCGCCCGCCAGGTACCAGGTCCGGTAGAGCGGCTCGCTCCAGCCGGCGGCGGCAGCGACGGCATCGGCGCCCGAGCCGAGGGTGTAGCACAGGGTGCCAACAGCCCAGGCGAGCTGGAAGCCGTGGTGGCGGTCCCGCCACTGGTCCACCAGCAGCACGGTGAAGACGGCGGCGAGCAGCGCGGTCAGCGCCGGGATCAGGACACTCATGGTCGGCGTGCAGACCTCCCCTGGTGCGGCCCTGACCTCTCCGCCGGCACCGAGCCGGAGGCGGTCACGGTCGCGATACCTGCCTCGTCCTCCGGCAGGGAAACGGCATCGGCGGCCTGGCGCCGCTGGGCGCCCGCCTCTCGGGAGGCGGCGTCGTGGCCCGCCACGAACGCGAGCAGGAGGCGGTCCAGGAGCCACGTGGCGGCGTCGTACAGGTCCCCCACGCGGCTTGCGTCCACGCCGCGTCGGCGGGCGACCACGCTCAGCTCGGCGAGGAACGGCCGCCGCGCCGAGACGAACATGGACACGCCGTCCGGCAGCGGCACGCCGTAGTGCGCCAGCCGCTCGCCCAGACGCGCCGCGAGGTCGATCGCGTCGCGCTCGGCCAGCGCCCGCTCCGGGCCCGTCTCGTTGAGGTGGCGCACCAGCGCGTCAACCAGCTGGCGGCCCGTCTCGCGGAAGGTCTGCCGATCCGACGCCGGCACCCGGGCGCGGGGGTCCGGCACCAGGCCGTGCTCCTCGGCGTAGCGCCGGCGGTACGCGGCCGACAGGCGGGCGGGGTCCGCGCCGAGGGGAGCGAGGCCGCCATCCGGCCCGGCCCGTTGCGCCTCGACGAGGCGCTCCAGCGCCGAGCGCTCGAAGCGGCGGTGGCCGCCCGGTGTCGTGAAGGCGGGCACGCGGCCCTCGTCGGCCCAGCGGCGGAGGGTGTCCGGGTCCACGCCCAGCAGGCGACTCGCGGCACCCAGGGCAAGTCGCTCCGGCTGGGGACGGCTGACCGGAGGCGTATCAGGTGTCACGGACCCTCCCGGCGGAATACCCCATGTGCCGCCACGGTCCTCAGAAGATGGGCAAATCTAGGAACGGAAACCCGTCGAACGGGCGCGAGTGTACCACCGGGGATGGGCGGGATGGCGCCTGCCGACGACGAGCCGGGCCGTCAGGCCGGGACGAACTCGTGGTCGTCGCGATGGAGGCCGTCGCAGAGGCCGTAGGACGGCGGGTCCGTGGGCAGCGCCACCGGGCGCATGATCTCGCGCACCTCGCCGCGACGGCAGAGACGGTAGCCATGCTCGGCCATCCAGCGGCGGACGCAGGCGGGGTCGCCGTGAAACTGGTGGGGTCCGGGGTTGACGGGCGCGGCCTCCGCCCAGCCGGCGGGCGCCTCGGGCGCCGGGACGTCGAGCAGGCTCACGCGCCAGGGCGTCCCGGTGATGACCTCGCGGCAGCCGTCACAGCGCTTGGCGATGTTGTCGCTGACGATCGTGCGGATCGCCACGCCCATGATCTCCATCGCCCGCGAGCATACCAGCCCGGGCGGCGGCCCGAACGGGGGCTGGCGTGGGCCCCCGCGCGCCGGGGCCCTGACGTCAGGGCACCAGGCCGGGCGGGAGCCGCCGCAGCATGGACACCGCGGCCGGGGTGGCGTGCCGGGCCCAGAACCGCCCCGCCACTCGGTTCGCCGACTCGTGGTCCACTGCCCAGCGGGCGTACCCTGCCGCCCGGGCCCACGCGAGCGCGGCGTCGAGCAGGTGGGACGCCACGCCGGCGCCCCGCAGCTCCTCGCGCGTGAAGGCCGCCGTCACGCTCGCCGTGGACGCGTCGCGGACCACCATGGCCACGTCCTGCGCACAGGAGCCGATCCGCAGGAAGCCCACCGCTCGCCCGCCGCGCTCGGCGAGCATGGTGGCGACGGCCGGATCCCCCAGCTCGCGGCGGGCGACCTCGGGCGAGGGGGCTGGCCCGGGACGCAGGAAGATCGGGGACGCCTGGAGATGGCGCCGCAGGGCGGCGTCGAGCTCGGCCACGGACGCGGCATCGGCAGCGCCGGCGCGCCGCACCGTGATGCCGTCGGGAAGCGGCCCGGCGTCGATCGGCCCGAGCCGGCCGACCAAGTCGATGACGTACTGGCCGAAGCCCAGCCGCGCCATCGCCTGCTGCGTCTCGACGTCATGGGCCGGGATGGTGATGGCGTGCTCCGGGCAGGCGGCCGCGAGCCAGCCGACGGCCAGCTCCGCGTACAGGCGCTCCCGGAGGCGGGCGCCCAGCGGACCCGGCGCCGCGTGTCCGATGTCGGGCGTGTAGGCCCACCGCCCGCCGTGCCCGTCGAGCGTGATCGCCGCCTGGAACGCCACGAGCTCGCCGTCGTCCTCGACCGCGAGCCCGGCGCCACGGTCCACCAGCCGGGCGACGGACCGCGCGACCGTGGCGGGGTCCTCCCACGAGTCCGGGAGCGCAGGGACGCGCCGGCGGAGCTGGGCGACGCCGCCGGCGACGAGGCGCGCGGCGGCCGGCACATGCCGAGGCTCGAGCGTGACGATGGACACGCGGCAAGGATGACGCAGGCGCGGCAACGGCGCGGGGGCGGGGCGCGATGGGCAACCCGGGCGCGGGCGCGGCGGGAGCCCTGCGGACTGGTACCCCCAACCGGATTCGAACCGGTGATCTCCGCCTTGAAAGGGCGGCGTCCTAGGCCTCTAGACGATGGGGGCACGCCAGCCCCGGAGGGCCGGGCGAGTGTACCAAACGGGCCGTGCCGCCCCCGGTCGGTCGCCGGCCCGGCCGGGCGGCGCGCGCCGAGCCGGGCGGGGCACCGCGCCAGCCGACGGCATCAGCCGGTCTTGGTGCCGCTCCAGATGAGGCTCAGGATGGCGGCCCCGGCCAGCAGCAGCAGGGCGGCGGCGGCCGCCAGCCCGCCCACCAGGGCCGTCAGCACGGCGAGGCCGTCGTGGCCCTCGCGGCCCGCGCTGACGATCCGGCCCACGGACATGACCGCCACGATGCCCATCACGATCCCCAGGACCGCGAACCCGGTCGCCATCATCGGCACCTGGTTGGCATCGCGGGCGACGAGCGACCACGCGACGAACGCCAGCCCGCCGACGAGGGCGGTGGCGAGGAACGCGCGGGCGGGCGTGACGCGCACGGGCCCGAGGCTGGGTCCGCGCCGAGCCGGAGCCGTCCCGGCATCGGACGCTCGGGAGCGGGCGGCGCGCTGGCTGTGGCTCATGGGTCGAGCGTAGCAGGCACCGGTCAGGCCGGGTCGCCGTCCCCAGAGGGCGTCGCACCCTCGGGCGCGATGCCGCCCCGCCAGCGGTGGTAGACGGCGACGTTCCAGGACAGCCGCGGCCGCCTCATCGCGGCCCCCAGCGCCGTCCCCCGCTCGCCGAAGGCCTCGGCCAGGAACGCCTGCCCGTCCTCCACCGAGGGGAACGTCCAGAAGCAGTGCAGGACCCGGATCCGGAACCCGCCGCCACGCAGGAAGGGCCCCATGCGGTGGCTCCACTCGCGGTACTGCGGGGCGGCGGCGTCCGCGAGCGACGACACGTCGTCGCGCCCGTAGTCGTGGACCACGAGCAGGCGGCCTCCGGGCCGCAGCACGCGATCCGCCTCGCTCAGGTCGGCCTCGCTCGCGCCGTCGAAGGCACCCCACAGCGCGATGACGACATCGACGCTCGAGTCGGGCAGGCCGAGCCGCGCGGGCTCGGACGCGGCCAGGTGGCGCGGGCGGATGCCCGTGGCCGCCAGCCGGTCTCGCAGGGGCCCGGCGGGCACGCCCAGCAGCGCCACGTCACGGCCGGAGAGAGGTCCGAGCGCCTCGAGCGCCCGGACGATCTTGCCCTCGGCATCGGCAGCCGCTCGGAGGCGCTGGGCCAGCGGATCGGGCAGGTTGAACGGAAGGTCGGCCACGAGCGAGGAGGATACGCGTGACGGCCCGCCCCTGCGCGGCCGCCGGGGTCCCGGCGAGGCGCCCGGCGCCGGGCGGGCCGCCGGTCAGCCGGCCGGCCGGAGCACGATCCCCGACCGCGGCGGCACGGTCACGATGAGGGCGCCGTCCGGTGCCACGTCCGCCCCGACCGCCACCACCCCGGGCAGCGAGACCGGCTCCAGCCGCCGGCCGGCAGCCTCGGGCACGCCCAGGCGCAGCGCCACGGCCTCGTCGCCCGCGTTCGTCGCCACGACCGCCAGGTCGCCGTCAGGACCCGACCGCACGTACCCGAGCGCGGGCCCGGCGGCGCCGGCCGTCCGGAATGCCCCGCGGCGGAGCGCCGGCAGCTCGCGACGCAGCCGCATGACCGCGGTGGTCCACGCCAGCCCCTCGCGGTCCCAGCGGTCCTCGTCCCACGGGAATGACCGCCGGCAGTCCGGGTCGTGGTCGCCCTCGACCCCCACCTCGTCGCCGTAGTAGATGCACGGCGCGCCCGGCAGCGTCGCCAGCAGCAGCGTGGCGATGCGCCACGCCCCGCGATCGCCGCCGGCCAGCGACCGGAACCGGGGCGAGTCGTGGCTGTCGAGCAGGTTGAGCTGCGCGTGGGTCACGGCGGGGTCGTAGAGTCCCATGAGCCGCTCGAGCTCGTGGCCGAAGCCGGCACCGTCGCGCACGACGGTCCCGTTTCGATACTCGTTCTGCCGCCCCGCGATCACGGGGTCGAGATGACCCTGGGCCGCGTAGCCGAGGATGGCGAAGGCGAGCGGGTAGTTCATCACCGCGTCGAACCGGTCGCCGGCCAGCCAGCCGGCGGCCTCGTGCCAGATCTCGCCCACGATGTAGGCCTCGGGGTTCGCGGCCCGGACCCGCGTCCGGAACTCCTCCCAGAAGCCCGGGGTCCCGATCTCCATGGGAACGTCGAGACGCCAGCCGTCGATCCCGAACCGCAGCCAGTGCTCGGCCACGCCCATGAGGTACTCGCGGACCACGGGGTTGTCCGTGTTGAGCTTGGGCAGCGCGGGCAGGCCCCACCAGGCTCGGTACCCCAGGCGCCGGAAGGAATCGTCGCCGACGGCGTCGCTGGCCGGCTCGAAGGCGGGGTCCACCGGCCACTCGTCGTGGTCGCCGTGCCAGGGGTACGGGCGGAAGGGCCGCCTGCCGTGGAGCGCCGCCGGGTGGAAGTGGAACCAGTCCGCATAGGGCGAGCCCGCGCCGCTCTCCAGGACGTGGTGGAACGCCCAGAAGCCGCGCCCGGTGTGGTTGAACACCCCGTCGAGGACCACGCGCATGCCGCGGGCGTGGGCCGCGTCGAGCAGCTCCCGAAGCGCCGCGTTGCCGCCCAGCAGCGGGTCCACCGCCAGGTAGTCGTAGGTGTGGTAGCGGTGGTTCGAGGCCGAGGCGAAGATGGGGCAGAGATAGATCGCGGTGACGCCCAGGTCCGCCAGGTACGGCAGGTGCTCGGTCACGCCGTGGAGGTCGCCGCCCTTGTACCCATGGTGCGTCGGGGGCGTGTCCCACGGCTCGAGCGGGCCCGGCGCGGGGACGCGTCCGGAGCGCGCGAAGCGGTCCGGGAAGATCTGGTAGAAGACGGCGTCGCGGACCCAGTCGGGCGTGTCAATCGGCATCGCGGGATTCTAGCGGGAAGCCGCCGCTAGACTGGCTGCGTGCGCGGGCTTCGGCAGCGGTCTCGACTCATGGCAGCGGCGCTCGCGCTGGCGGTAGGCGCCTGCGGTCCGGCCGTGCCATCGGGGACGGGGCCCACGGCGAGCGGCGTCCCCGCGCCGTCGATCCCCGCCGCGGCGTCGCCAGCCGCCGCGCCGTCGGCCGCCGCGGCCTGTGTCCCGGCCGTCACGCCCGTCGCCAAGCCCTGGAACGCCGGCGTCTGGTACGAGGTGTTCGTGCGCAGTTTCGCCGACCGCAACGGCGACGGCGTCGGCGACCTGCGCGGGCTGACCTCGAGGCTCTCCTACCTCAATGACGGCAACGCGGCCTCCACGACCGACCTGGGCGTGTCCGGCCTGTGGCTGATGCCCATCTTCAAGGCGGCCAGCTACCACGGCTACGACGTCATCGACTACCGCACGATCGATCCCGACTACGGCACCCTGGCCGACTTCAGGGCCCTGGTCGCCGCCGCCCACCAGCGCGGCGTCAAGGTGATCCTGGACCTGGTGCTGAACCACACGTCGGACCAGAACCCGTGGTTCAAGGCGTCGGCGGCTGGCGACCCGGCGTACCGCGACTGGTACATCTGGTCCGACACCGACCCGGGCTACCTCGGCCCGCAGGGCCAGACGGTGTGGCACCCGCTCGGCGGCCGCTACTACTACGGCGTGTTCGGCGCCAACATGCCGGACCTGAACCTTCGCAACCCGGCGGTCACCGCCGAGCTGAAGGGCGTCGCCAAGTACTGGCTGGACCAGGGCGCGGACGGCTTCCGGCTCGACGCGATCCCCTACCTGATCGAGGACGGGCAGAAGCAGTTCAGCACGCCCGAGACCCTGGCCTGGCTGCGGGACTTCGAGGCCTCGGTGAAGGCGGACAAACCCGACGCGATGACGATCGGCGAGGTCTGGGCGGACAGCTCCATCGCCGCCAAGTACGTGCCCGCCTCGGCGGACCTCACCTTCGACTTCGACCTGGCGGGGGCCGCCGTGGCGTCGGTGCAGACGGGCCAGCCCAGCACACTCGCCTCGGCGATCGGCCAGACCGCGACAGCCTGGCCCGCGAACCAGGAGGGCACGTTCCTCACCAACCACGATCAGGCGCGGGTGATGAGCCAGCTCGGCGGCCAGACGGACTCGGCGAAGCTGGCGGCGTTCCTGCTGATGACCGAGCCCGGCGTGCCGTGGATCTACTACGGCGAGGAGGTGGGGCTGGCGGGGAACAAGCCGGATCCGCAGATCCGCACGCCGATGCCGTGGACGGCGAACCCCCGGACCGGCGGGTTCACCACCGGCACGCCCTGGGAGCCGCTGGCCCCCGGCACGGCCGCGGCCAACGTCGCCACCGAGAGCGCCGACCCGTCGAGCCTCCTGCACGAGTACCGCTCCCTTATCCGGCTCCACGATGCGCAGGCGGCGCTCCGGGCGGGCGCCACGGTTCCCGTCGCGGCGACCGGATCGGTGGTGGCCTGGCTCCGCACCACGGCCGACGACGTGCAGCTGGTGCTGGCCAACACGTCGGCATCGGTCGCCACCGACGCCACGCTGACGCTCGACAGCGGCCCCCTGTGCTCCACGCGCGTCGAGGCCGCCGCGACGCCCGTGCTCGCGACCGTGAACTTCGCCCAGGCCCCGGCGACCGCCGTCGCCCCGGTCCGCACGGCGTCAGGCGGCTTCAACGCCTACCGGCCGTTCGAAGCCCTGCCGCCGCGCGCCGCTGCCGTGATCGACCTGGGGCGGCCCTAACCGGGGAGCCACGGAGCCGGGATTTGGCCGCGCCCGGCTGGCGCGTCAGACAGGAGCGCGGCCCCGCTCGGACGACAAGCGGGGCCGCGGAGGAGGAGGGGCGGTGCCAGGCCGGGCGACGCCACGTCGCCTCGGGCTCAGCCTTTGACGCCGCCGATCGTGAGGCCGCTGATGATGTAGCGCTGCAGGAACAGGTACACCACCGACACCGGCAGCGCGACCAGGATGGAGAACGCGGCGAATGAGGACCACGGCGTGCTGCCCGCGTACTGGCCCACCATGCCGTTGAGCGCCATGGCGAGCGTGAAGTTCTGCTCGTGGTCGAGGAACTGCCACGAGAAGTAGAACTCCGTCCAGCCCGCGATGAACCCGAAGAACGCGGTGACCGCGATGACCGGGGTCGAGAGCGGCAGGATGATCCGGATGAACGCCTGGAGTCGGCTCGCGCCGTCCATGGTGGCGGCCTCCTCGAGCTCCCTGGGGATCGTGTCGAGGTAGCCCTTCATGTTCCAGATGGCGAACGGCAGCTGTCCGGCGAGGACCGCCAGCGCAACGCCGATCAGGGAATCGCGAAGGTTGAACCCGCCGACGACGACCTTG
Organism: Chloroflexota bacterium; assembly: GCA_021783595.1. Classification (GTDB taxonomy): domain Bacteria; phylum Chloroflexota; class Limnocylindria; order Limnocylindrales; family CSP1-4; genus CAIXZV01. Next base: position 12,124 of record JAJXTS010000047.1, read on the forward strand.
TTGAGCATGACGTAGAGCGGCGCGAGGGTCGCGATCGCCGGCAGCATGAGCACCGCCAGGATGGCGAGCATCAGGAACTCGCGGCCGTGGAAGTGCATGCGCGAGAACGCATACGCCGCGAGCACGCCGATGGTCACGCTCAGGATTGAGATCATCGCGGCGAGGAGCAGGCTGTTGAGCGCCAGCTGCACGAACGAGACCGGGTTCTGCGTGGGCTGGGCGATGACCGTCCGGTAGGCATCGAACGACGGGTTCGCCGGGATCAGGTTGAGGCCCGTCGGCCGGGCGTTCGTCGTGTCCAGCGACATGCTCACGACCCACGCGATCGGGAACAGGACGGTGACCGCAATCGCCAGCAGCAGGATTTGGTACAGGATCTGCCGCCGGAGCGAGAGCTCGCCCTTGTGCCTGGTCCCGGCCGCGACGGTCGGGACGGCCGCGGCCGGGTTGCTGGTGGTCAGGGCGTTGGGGGTGATCATCGCGTCCACCTCGCCGGCTTGGTGGGGGTGGCCGGGGCGCAGCGGTCAGGCGTCATAGCTGGCCGTGGCCTTGCCGAGCTTGTTGGTGACGAGCGTGAGCGCCAGCAGGATGAAGAACTGGAACACGGCGAAGGCCGCCGCGACCCCGTAGAGGTGCTGCTCGTTGACGAGGCGGTAGGCGGTGGTGACGAGCAGCTCCGTCTGGCCGAAGGGGCCGCCGCCGGACATGAAGTACGAGAGGTAGAACAAGTTGAACGTGATCACGAAGCCGTAGATCGCGTACGGGAGCATCGCCGGCCGAAGGTGGGGCAGCGTCACGACCCGGAACTTCATCCAGGCGCCCGCGCCGTCCATCTCGGCGGCCTCGTACAGGTCCGCGGGGATGCTCTGGAGCGCGCCCGTCGCGACGACCGAGTTGAGCGGCCAGCCCAGCCAGGTGTTGGCGGCCAGGAGCGCGAAGTAGGCGAGCGGCAGGACCAGCGGGTAGACGCTGAACACAGCGTCCGGCTTGTTGAGCCAGTCCAGCGTGAACGGCGGCAGCTTGAACAGCACGCCCACGGTGCTGTTGATCAGCTGGTTGATCGCCCCGTACTGCGGGTCGAACATGTTGCGCCAGACCGTCGCCACGATGATCGGCGGGATGACGACCGGCAGGATGTAGACGGCCCGGTACAGGCGCCGGAACCTGAGTCCCTTCACGTTGAGCAGGAGCGCGATCGCCACGCCCAGGACGACGTGGATGATGACGTTCGTGAAGGCCCAGAACAGGTTGAACGTCAGGACGCGCAGGAAGTCGAAGTTGGGGATGACGATGTTGTTGTCGAGGATCCGGATGTAGTTGTTGATCCCGACATAGTTGGGGGCCGGGGACGTGGCCTTGAGATTCCTCAGGCCGTAGTCCGTGAACGACATCCAGATCTGGTAGACCAGCGGGTAGAACGTGATGACGGCCATCACGAGCAGCGCCGGCAGCATGAACGTGTACGCCGTCCGGGCGTTCAGGCTGCGCCGCCAGAACGAACGGCGCGGCGGTCCGGCGACGCCGGCAGTGGCGGCAGTCATGTCCTCGCTCCCACCCTCGCTGTCAGGGGCCGATGACGTGTCCCGGGTTCGGTGGGAGGCGGGCCGTGGGACCGCCGCCCACCCGGGGCTGAACGGGATCGCTCCCGTCCAGCCTACTGACCGACGTTACTTGCCGTTGGCCTTGTCCATCGCGGTGCAGGCATCGGCGACCGCGGTGGTCGGGTTGGTGCCCTTCTCGACGACGGCCGCGATTGCGTTGCCGAAGTTGCCCCAGTAGTTGTCCAGCTCCTTGGCAGTCGGGCGCGGGAAGCCGGTGGCGACCTGCTGCGCGAAGCCGAGGGTGATCGGGTCGGTGGGGATCAGCGCGGTGTCGGCCGGGATGTGGCCGGCCTTGTCCATGAACGTCTGCTCCTGGCCCAGCATCGCGAGCGCGAAGTTGACGGCGAGGTCAGCGTTGGCCGAGCTGTCGTTGATGTAGTAGCCGTCGGGCGCGGCCATGGGCTGGAACGCGCCGCCGGGGCCGGACGGGCCGGGGGCCACGGCCAGCTTGCCGGGGAGGGCCTTGCTCAGGTCGCCGGTCTGCCACGGGCCGTCGATGAAGCCCGCGATCTTGCCGGCCAGGAAGTCGGTCTTGGCGTCGGTGTCGTTCTGGTACAGCTTGCCGCCCGCCGCCTTGAAGTCCGTCAGGAACTTCAGCGAGTCGGCGACGCCGGCGTTCGCGGTCGCGGCGCACTTGCCGCTGCTGTCGAGGATCGTGCCGCCGAAGGACCCGTAGAGGCCCCACTGGTAGTACGCGCCGCCGCCGTTGACGCCGTAGACGAGGCCGAGCGGGGTCGTCTTGGCGGCCGCGATCCAGTCAGCGGTGGTCTTGGGCGCGGCGGGGAGCAGGTCGGTCCGGTAGAACAGCGCGACCGCCTTCATGGACTCGGGGATCGCGTACAGCTTGCCGTCCACGGTGTCGGCGGTGATGGCCGTCTGGCTGATGTTGTACGGGGCGGCCATCAGCTGGCCCTGCATGGACGTGAGGTCCTTGAGCAGGCCTGCGCGGGCCTCCTTGGGGAGGCTGTCGTTCGGGGCGATGTACAGGTCGGGGCCACCCCCGGCCCCGGCCGCGGTCTCGAACTTGTTGAACAGGTCGTTGAACGGAACGTCGAGGACGTTCACGGTGAGGCCCGGGTTCGCGGTCTTGACGGCCGCGACCATCGTGTCGAAGGCGTCCTTCTCGGCCGAGCCGGAGGCACCGTAGGCCTCCCAGATGGTGATGGTCCCGCTCAGCGCGGCCTGCGACGGGG
>JAJXTS010000220.1 GCA_021783595.1 Chloroflexota bacterium
GGCGGGGCAGGGCGGCGGCCCCGGGCGGCGGCCCCGGGCGGCGCGGCGGCCTCTCGCAGCAGGCGGGGTTCCGCGCCCCCGTCCGGACGGTCATTTCGGGACCCAACGGTTGCGCGGCCGCGCCGCTCCGTCCGCATCGGGTCGCGCCTGTCCCGTCTCGGGCCCGGCCGTGCAACGGTCCGCCCCCAGCGCGCACCGTCCGTCCCGCGACGCGACCGTTGAGTTCCAATGTGGCCGAATGTGGCCGCCGTGCCGCCCCGCGCGCAGTCGCCGGACGGTTGGGACGTCGCAGCTCGGGGCGCCGCATCGGAATTCGTCCGCCCCGGCGCCGACTCGTGGGACAATGCGCCGGTCGCCGTGACCGATCGTCCTGAGCCGAGGAGGTTCCCCGTGCCCGAGTCCGCCGTTCCGTCCGCCGCCTGGGCCCCCATCTCCGCGGTGGACCCCGAACTGTGGGCCGCGATGGAGAACGAGCGCCACCGCCAGACCGACAAGATCGAGCTCATCGCCAGCGAGAACTACGTCTACGCGGCGGTCGAGGAGGCGCAGGGCTCCTGGCTGACCAACAAGTACGCGGAGGGCCTGCCCGGCAAGCGCTACTACGGCGGCTGCGAGTACGTGGACGTCGTGGAGAACCTGACCCGGGCCCGGGCCTTGGCGCTGTTCCCCGGCGCCGACCACGTCAACGTCCAGCCGCACTCGGGCGCGCAGGCCAACATGGCCGCCTACTTCGCGGTGATCCGCCCCGGCGACCGGATCCTGGGCCTCAGCCTGGCCCACGGCGGCCACCTCACCCACGGCTCGCCCGTCAACTTCTCCGGGCGCCTGTACGAGGTCCACGCCTATGGGGTGGACAAGGACACCGAGCGCCTGGACTACGACGCCATCGAGGCGCAGGCCAAGGAGGTCCGGCCCAAGCTGGTGGTCGCCGGCGCCTCCGCCTACCCGCGCGTCTGGGACTTCGAGCGCCTGGCGGCCATCGCCCACGGCGTAGGGGCGCTGCTGTTCGTGGACATGGCCCACTTCGCCGGCCTCGTTGCCGCGGGCCTCCACCCCAGTCCGTTCACCCACGCGGACCTGGTGACCACCACCACCCACAAGACCCTGCGCGGCCCGCGGGGCGGCCTCGTCTTCGCCCGGGCGGATCTCCCCGAGGGCGTCAACCGGGCCGACTTCCCGGCCCTCGGCAAGAGCACCCTGGCGGCGGCCGTGGACAAGAGCGTGTTCCCCGGCGTCCAGGGCGGCCCGCTGATGCACGTCATCGCGGCCAAGGCCGTGGCCCTCCACCTGGCCCAGACCGACACGTTCCGCGCCGACCAGGCCCGCACCGTCGAGAACGCCCGCGTCCTGGCCGAGACGCTCGCCGGGGCCGGCGCCCGCCTCGTCTCGGGCGGCACCGACAACCACCTGATGCTCGTGGACGTGACGCCGCTGGGCGTGACGGGCCGGGAGGCGGAGACGCTGCTGGACGAAGTGGGCATCACGGTCAACAAGAACGCCATCCCGTTCGACCAGAACCCGCCCAACATCGCGTCCGGGATCCGGATCGGCACGCCGGCCACGACGACCCGCGGCATGGGCCCGGCGGAGATGCGCCAGGTCGGCCAGCTCATCGTGGACGCCATCCGCGGCCGGGCAGACGCCGCCGTTCACGAGCGGATCCGCGGCGAGGTCCGCGACCTCACGGGCCGCTTCCCAGTGCCCGGCCTGCCGCAGGCTCGCGGCTGAGCGGCGCCTGACGCCAACCGAACGCCCAGGAGCAAACCTCTCGCGATGCACCTCATCCCGGCGTTCGGCACCGTCCTGCCGATCGTCGTCGCAGCGTTCGCGGCCGCGGCCGTGCTGTCGCTGGTCGCCACTCCCATCGTCATCCGCGCCGCCCGGCGGGTCGGCGCCGTGGACGAGCCCAACAGCCGCCGCGTGAACGCGACGCCGGTCCCGCGCGGGGGCGGCGTCGCGGTCGCGGTCGCCTACCTGCTCGTGGCCACCGTCGTCGTGGTGCTCAACGAGCACGCCGACCTCATCCCCGACCCGAACCGGCCGGAGACGTCAACCTTCCTCGCGGTCCTGGCCGGGGGCGCGCTCGCAGCCGTGCTGGGCCTGCTGGACGACCTGCTCCAGCTCCGGGCGCGCTGGCAGCTGCTGACGCAACTCGTGGTCGCGGCCGTCCCCGTGCTGGCGGGCGTGACGCCGGCCATCCTGAACAACCCGCTGGGGCCCGGCACCATCCCGCTCGGGTTCGCCGCCGCCGCCGGCTTCACCGTGGTCTGGATCCTCGGCATGATCAACAGCATCAACTTCATCGACGGGCTCGACGGCCTGTCGTCGGGGATCGCGTTCATCGCGGCGGTGACGCTGGGGGTCATCTCGCTCACGACCGTGATCGGCGTCACGGGCCAGCCGCTGGTCGGCGTCCTGTGCTTCGCGCTGGCGGGCGCGCTGCTCGGCTTCCTGCGCTGGAACTTCCACCCGGCCAAGGTGTTCATCGGCACCACCGGCGTCATGTTCGTGGGCTACATGCTCGCGATCCTCGCGATCCTCGGCGCCGCCAAGGTGGCGGTGGCGCTGCTGGTCCTCGGCGTCCCGATCATCGACACGTTCTGGATCATCGTCCGGCGGCTGGCCACCGGCCGCTCGCCGTTCACGCCGGACCGCGGGCACATCCACCACCGGCTGCTGGACCTGGGCCTCAGCCACGCGCAGACCGTGCTGGTGATCTACCTGATCTGCGTGGTCCTGGCAGTGCTGTCGGTCGTGCTGTCCGGCGACGAGCAGGTGTACGCGTTCCTCGGCCTCGCGGTGGCGTTCGGCCTCGGGCTGTTCCTGCTGGCCCGCGGCGACGAGGGCGCGCTCGAGGCGGAGGCGTACGAGAGCCCGCCGGACGCCCGCCGCCCCGCCGCCCGCCCGCCCCGAGGCACTTCCGGGGGACCCGGCGAGTAGGCCCGCGGCGCGACCGGCGACGATCGGCCCCGGCCGCGCCGGGGACGCCGGGCGACCCGGGGCGGGGCCGCCGGAGCGGTGTAGCATCGCCGGAACGCCCAGGGCCCGCTGAGTGGACCGACCATGCCCCCGCTTCCCATCCTGGTGATCGCCGCCGCCCTCGTGCTGGGCGTGCTCGTCGTCGCCGCGGTCGTGGGGCAGCGCCGTCGCGCGGGCCGCGCCCGCCACCTCGCGGACAGCACGGCGCCGCAGCTCACCAAGGACGACATCCTGTGGCGGATCGGGGCCGTGGACCGGCGCAGCGCCGAGGCCAAGAAGGCCGCCGCCCGGGCCGCGGCGCAGGCCGCAGCCGTCGCCGAGGCCGCGGACGCGATCGCCGCCGCCCGGGCCGCGATCGCCGCCG
>JAJXTS010000221.1 GCA_021783595.1 Chloroflexota bacterium
CGACCCGGTTGTGCCCCGCGAGGCGTCCGCGGCGGTAGAGGGGCTCGTGGCCGTAGAGGAGCGCGCCCGGGTCAAGGGCGAGCACCTGCACCAGGCGGCGCCTCGGCACCCGGGACGCCCGCAGCCGCGACAGCGCCTCGCGCCCGACGAAGCCGCCCGGCTTGTCCCACGCCACCGCGAAGCCGAGCCCGACGTCGAGCGGCGTGTCGGTGTTGTCGATGTCCACCCCGTAGTCGCGGTACGCCTTCTCCATGCGCAGGCTGCCCATCGCGCCCAGGCCCACGTTGGCGAGGCCGAACGCGGAGCCCGCCTCGAACAGCTGCTCGTAGACGGTGAGCGCCTGGTCGGCGGGGACGTGCAGCTCGTAGCCCAGCTCGCCGACGTAGGTCACGCGCATGGCCCAGACGCGCGCGTAGCCGAGGTCGATCTCGCGGGCCGCGAGGTACGGGAACGCGTCGTTCGAGAGGTCCGCGCTGGTGAGCCCCTGCAGCAGCTCGCGCGATCGCGGCCCCTGCACGGTCAGGAGCGTGGTGCCGGCGGTGACGTCCGCGGTCGTGAGGTGGGCGCCCTCCGGCGTGTGCCGCCGGATCCACGCCTCGAGGCGCCGGTGGATCGTGTCCGTTGCCACCACCAGGAACCTGTCCTCGGCGAGGCGCGTGACCGTGAGGTCCGCCTCGATGCCGCCCGCCTCGTTGCACCACTGGGTGTAGACGAGGCGTCCCGGCTCCACGGCGACGTCGTTCGCGCACACGCGGCTGAGCACGGTCTCCGCGTCCCGGCCCTGGACCAGCACCTTGGCCATGACGCTCATGTCGAGCACGCCCACGCCCTCGCGGACCGCCCGGTGCTCGGCGGCCTGGAGCGGGAACGAGGCGTCCCTCCCCCACCCCATCTCGATCTCGGGCGGCTGCCCGCCGGGCGCGAACCACTCCGCGTACTCGAAGCCGGACGACGGCGCGAAGTGGGCGCCGGCCGCGGCCAGCCGGTCGTGGATGACGGAGCGCCGGACGTTGCGGGCCGTCTTGGGATGCCAGTTGGGGAAGCCCGAGTCGCCGAACAGCCGGCCCAGCTGCTCCACCGCCCGGTCGCGCCGGTAGCGGCGGCTGGTCTCGAAGGCCTGCGTGCGGTCGACGTGCATGCCCGACAGGTCCACCGGCGCGATCCCGGTGTCGATCAGCTCGGCCACCACGGAGCCGACGCCGCCGCTGAGCAGAATGCCCAGCGAGTTGAGCCCCGCCGCCACGTAGAAGCCGCGGAGCTCCGGCGCCTCTCCCAGCTGGGGCATCGTGTCCGGGGTGAACGACTCGGGGCCGCAGAACAGCGTCCGGACGCCGGCCTCGCGGAGGCTGGGGAAGCGGTCCATCGCCCCGTCGAGGAACGGCGTGATGCGCTCCCAGTCCGGCTCCAGGCTCGCGAACGCGATGTCCTGCGGGACGCGGTCCAGCGACCACGCCTTGGCCACGGGCTCGAACAGCCCGACCATGATGCCGCCGCCCTCCTCGCGGTAGTAGCCGTAGCGGTCCGGGTCCTCGACCACCGGCAGGTCCGGGTGCGCCCACGGGACGGTGTCGGTGATGAGGTAGTAGTGCTCGGCGGCCTGCAGCGGCACGCTCACGCCGGCCATGGCGCCAACCTCGCGGCCCCACATGCCCGCGGCGTTCACCACCACGTCGGCCCGGATCGGCCCCCTGTCGGTCAGGACGCCCGTCACCCGGCCCCGCGCCTGCGTGATGCCGGTGACGGTCACGCCCTCCACCAGGCGCGCGCCCCGCATGCGGGCGCCCTTGGCGTAGGCCTGGGTGAGGTCGGCCGGGTTCGCGCGGCCCTCGTCGGGCACGTAGAAGGCCGCCAGGATGTCGTCCGTCTTGGCCGCCGGCCAGAACTTCGCGAACTCGCCGGCCGAGATCTCCTGGTCGTCCACGCCGAACATCCGGGCGAACGCGGCCTCGCGGCGCAGCGTCTCCAGCCGCTCGCGGGTGGTGGCGAGGTGGCAGTGGCCGATGGGCCGGAAGCCGGTCGCCTGGCCCGTCTCCGCCTCCAGCGAGGCGCACAGGTCTCGGGTGTACCGGGACATCCAGAGCAGCGTCTCGGTGGCCATGCCGGCCGAGGTGATCAGCCCCGCCGCGTGCCACGTGGTGCCGGCGGTGAGCTGCCTCCGCTCGAGGAGCACCACGTCCGTCCAGCCGATTCTCGCCAGGTGGTACGCGATGCTGGTGCCGATGGCGCCCCCGCCGATGACCACCGCCCGCGCGTGGTCGGGGATCGGCCCCTTCGCCGCCTGCGCCTCGACCACGGTCAGCCCTCGTCCCCGGCGCCGGTCGCCCCGCTGGCGGTCTCGCCGCGCCGTCCGCATGCTAGGCGTCCGCCTCCGGCGCCGACCGCGCGGGGCCGCGGGCCGGGACAGCCGGCGGCGTCAGCCCGGTGCGCCGCCTGCGCTGAGCGCCACCATGATCGCGACGCCATAGGTGAGCACCACCATCGTCACGAAGGACAGCGTGCCGATCGCCAGCAGGGCGGGCACCTGGCGGATCTTGGCGAACCGGCCCGTCAGCGCGGTCGCGACCACGATCGCCGGGGCCACGCCAAGCGGGCCGAGACCGGCGAAGGCGAAGATCGCGAGCACCCAGAAGAACAGGGCGCAGTCGAGCGCGAACGCGCCCAGGAACCGCCATCGCGTCAGCGGCGGGCCCGGTGGGCGCGCGGGCGTGCCGGCGTCCCGTGACGCCCCGGTCGTGCCAGCCCCGCCCGTTCCCGTGTCGCCCATGTCGCCTCCGCTCAGTCCGGGCGATGATACGGGCGAGCGATCCGCAGGGCGTCGCAGCCCGAATGGGATTGCGCGGGGCTCCCGCCCTGCCCGCTCCGCCACCCCACGGGAGGAACCATGGCCGACGTCACCATCACCGTCCGCGACAACGGCAACCTCAAGGTGGAGGGGCCCGTCACCGTCCTCGACGGCCAGGGTCGAGCGTTCCCGGTGCCCGAGGGCCAGGCCGTGTTCCTGTGCCGCTGCGGCCACTCCAACACCAAGCCATTCTGCGACGGCTCGCACCGCGGGGCCGGGTTCCAGAGCCAGGTCCGGGCGACCGAGGCCGACCCCGGCTGAACGCCCCGGACGGCCGGCGCGAGGCCTCAACACCGGTCCGGGTCGCGGTTGGGCAGACGGGCCCAAACGAAAGCCCCCGGAGGCGACTCCGGGGGCTGTTTCGTGCGTGGAGAGTGGTCGGGGCGGAGCGATTCGAACGCTCGGCCTCCTGAACCCCATTCAGGTGCGCTACCAGGCTGCGCCACGCCCCGAGGGCGCTGAGTCTAGCACCACCTTCGCTCACCGACCCGGCAGGAAGCG
>JAJXTS010000222.1 GCA_021783595.1 Chloroflexota bacterium
GGCTCCCCTGGCGGCCCGCCTGCGCAGCATCGCGCCCGGGCTCGCGGCCCGCACCGACCTCCGCAACCCGCGACGTGTGGCCCGGGCCCTCGAGATCGCGATGCTCCAGGGCGACGAGCCGCTGCCCGCGCCGCTCGGCTACCCCTCGCCGGTGCTCGGGTTCCAGCTGGCTGTCGAGCCGTCCGAGCACGCCCGACGCATCGCCAGCCGGGCGCGGGCGCAGTTCGACGCCGGCCTCGCGGAGGAGGCGCGTGCCCTGCGCGAGCGGTGGGACCCGGCCCTGCCGTGCTTCAGCGCGATCGGCTACCGCGAGAGCTGGGCGTACCTCGACGGGGCGGCCACACTTGAGGCCGCGATCGAGCTCGACGCCCGGCGCAACGTCGCGTTCGCCAAGCGGCAGCGCACCTGGTTCCGCGCCGAGCCCGCGCTCGAGACGCTCGACGCCACGGCCGACCCGCTGCCCGCCGCGACAGCCCGGCTCGGCGCCTTCCTCGCCGCCGCCGGCTGGTGACGCTGCCCGGCGAGACCCTGCCGGGGACACCCCCGCCGGGGCCTGCCCGCCCAACCGGTATCCTTGCGCGCCATGAGCCCCCGTGACGCGATCGACCTGGCGCCGCCGAGCGAGCGGGCGTTCCTGCTCGCCGTGGACACCGGCGACGATCCCGGCTGGTCCGCGGAGGACAGCCTCGGCGAGCTCGCCGCCCTCGCGGCAACGGCCGGGGCCGACGTCGTCGGCGCCGAGTGGCAGAACCGGCGCCACGCGGACCCCAACTGGTACGTGGGCAAGGGCAAGGCCGAGGAGCTCCTCCAGGCCAAGAGCGAGACGGGCTTCGACCTGCTGGTGGCGGACGACGAGCTCAGCCCGGCCCAGCAGAAGAGCCTGGAGACCCTGCTCAACGTCAAGGTCATCGACCGCAGCCGGCTGATCCTCGACATCTTCGCCCTCCACGCGCAGACCCACGAGGGCCGCCTCCAGGTGGAGCTGGCCCAGCTCGAGTACCAGCTGCCGCGGCTCACCCGGCTGTGGACGCACCTGTCCCGCACCGGCGGCGGCATCGGCACCCGCGGGCCCGGCGAGAGCCAGCTCGAGACGGACCGACGCCTCATCCGGGAGCGGATCAAGAAGATGAAGGAGCGGGTGGAGGACGTCCGGCGGCAGCGCCAGACCGCTGCCCGCGGGCGGGACCGGCGCCTGTACCCGACGGTCGCCATCGTCGGCTACACCAACGCCGGCAAGTCCACGCTGCTCAACGCGCTCGTCGGGACCGAGGTCGCCAAGGCCGAGGACAAGCTGTTCGCCACGCTGGACCCGACCTCGCGCCAGGTCAAGCTCGGCGACGGGCAGGTGGTCATCGTCACCGACACCGTGGGGTTCATCCACAAGCTGCCGCACCAGCTCGTTGACGCCTTCCGCGCGACGCTCGAGGAGGTGGTCCGCGCCGACGTGCTGGTCGAGGTCGTGGACGTGGCGGACGGGCACGCCGCGGAGCACCGCGCCACGGTCCAGGCCGTCCTCGACGAGCTGGGCGCAGGCGCCAAGCCCCGGCTCACCGCGCTCAACAAGGCGGACCTGCTCTATCCCGGCTCCGACGGGACGCGGCCGGCGCCAGCCGTGGCGGGCAGCGTCCTGGTCGCCGCCGCCACCGGGTTCGGGCTCGACACGCTCCGCGCGGAGATCGCCGCGCTGCTCGCGACGATGTGGGAGGACGTGGACGTGGCCGTGCCCTACGCGGCGGGCGAGCTCCTCGCCCGCGTCCGCGAGCGCGGCACCGTCGAGCTCGAGTACGGGGAGCGCGACGTGCGCGTGGTGGGCCGCATGGCGCCCGGCATGGCGGGCGAGCTCCGGGCGGTCGCGGAGCGCTGGGCGGCGGCGCCCGCCGACGGGAGCGGGGACGGGTGAGCGGGGAGGCGCGACCCCGCGTTCGGCGGGGCGGCACCGCGGGCCTGCCCGGGGGCCGACGGCTGGTGTGGTCGGTGGCCGAGGGCGGCCGCGGCTGGCGCTGGCGCTCGGTGACCACGCACGGCGACGGGCGGATGGAGGCGTCGCTGCTGGTTGAGGTCGGGCCGCAGGGCGAGCTGGTCAGGCTCGAGTGCGCGACAGGCGAGGGGCTCCTGACGGTCCACCCGGACGGCCAACCGGAGCGGCTGCACGGCAACGTCGTGCGCGCGAGCGGGGTGGACCACGTGGACCTCCCCTGGTCGCCCGGCCACATCCTCCTCGCGGGCGCATCGCCGGTGACCGCGGCGATCGCGGCCGCCTGGCTCGCCGACCGCGTCGGGGTAGGGGAGGGCACCAACGTCCCGGCCGTCGAGGTCGGGGTGGACCTGCGGCCCCGGTCCGCCACCTGGCATGTCGCCCGCACCGAGGCCGGGCGGTGGCGCCTGCTGGCCGCGGACGGCGGCCCCTCGCTGCTGCTGGAGACCGACGAGGACGGCCTGCCCACCGCGCGCGCCGCGGCAGCCTGGCCCCTCGGTCGCCCGGCCACGCCGTAGCGGCGACGCTGCGCCTCCCGCCGCTGGCGCCGCGGCCGGGAGGTTGCGGCTACCATCACCCCGTCGAAACCCAGCGCGACAGCCGAGGCCCCTGCCATGCCCGCACCCGATTCTCTGCCCGCGTCTGCCGCCAGGACCCTCAAGCTCGAGTGCGATGCACCCGGCTGCTTCCGGTTCGACATCATCACGCTCCAGCCCGGCCAGACGGTTGAGAGCGTCCGGGACGCGGTGGCCGCCTCGAGCGGCTGGGTGATCGTGAGCTACCCCGGCGGTCTCGCGGCCCGCTGCCCGGACCACGCGCACGCGCCGCGTCCCTAGCAGGCCGGCCGCCCGGCAGCGTCAGGGAGCCAGCAGCGCCTCCCGGCTACTTCCGGTAAGGCAAGTTATGTACTGTATGCCGCTCCGGGAGCGCCGCGCCGGCCTCGCCGGCGTCCGCCTCGCCTTCGCATGCCTGCGAGGAACCGCCCACGGCGCGTCCCGGGCGTCCGCAGTGGTCTCCCGCGCGCTCAGGCGCCGTCATGTGCCCAGGCCGAGCCGTTCGAGGCCTGCCCGGGCTGGCGGGCAGCCGTTGCCGGCGACCTCGATCGCGTCCCGGTACACGGTGGCCGCCGAGACGCGGTCGCCCCGATCCTCGCTGGCCTGCCCGATCGCGACCAGCAGGTCCACGTAGCAGGCGCGCAGGGCCGCCCGGCGAGGCTCGACGAACGCGCTGTCGCCGTAGAACGGGCAGTCGTCGAGGTAGTCGCCGCGGTACAGGGCCCTGGCGTCCTGGAGCAGCGCCAGCGCCGCGACGGGGTCACCCGCACGGCCGGCCTCGTCGAGGCGCGCCGTGAACTCGTCCACG
>JAJXTS010000223.1 GCA_021783595.1 Chloroflexota bacterium
CCTCCGCGTCGCGCCCGGCGACGGCATCCCCGGCGGCCGGCACGGCTGTCGCGCCGTCGGCGCCACGCCCGCCCGTCGCGGCGCCCGTCCCGCCGGCCCTGCCGAGGGTGGCGCCGGCCGAGCCGGTGCCGACCTACCGGGAGCCGTCAGACCTGGCCGGCGCCGCCGATGACGCCGAGCAGGACGAGCCGGCGCTCCCCGACGAGCTCCGGGCGCGGGCCGTGGCAGCGGCCGAGGCCCCGTCGCAGCCGCTCGACGCGGCGCCCGGCGCAGTCCTCAACGTGCGCTTCGCCCGCGAGGCCGGCACCGAGCGCGTGCTGTCGGCCATGCAGGCGTTCCGGACCGTCATGCGCGAGCGCCCGGGCGGCACCCGCGTGGTGGTCCACGTGCCGGCGCCCGGCGGCACGGCGCTGCCCATGGAGCTCCGTGGCGTGGCCTACGACGCCGAGCTCGAGGCGGAGGTTCGGCGGCGCGTCGGTGACGGCGTGATCGACCTCTCGCTCGGCTGACCGGGGCTGGCGGGGTTGCCGGGTCAGCCGGCGGGGACCACCCGGCCGTAGCCCACGACCCTGGGCGAGTGCCACACGCCGCCCGAGGTGTAGACGTCGTCCGCGATCATCTCGAGGACCTCGGCCTCGCTCGCGGCGCGCACCAGAAGGACGGCCTTCTCGAAGTCCGCCGTGCCGCCGGCCTCGATGATCCGGCCCTGGAGGCGCAGGCGCAGGAGCCGCGCCAGGTGCTGGGGGCGGAGCGCGGGCCGGAGCTGGGGCGCCTCGGCCGTGTAGGGGACCTCGGCCAGGTAGACCTGCTCGATTCGCACGCCATCGGGGAGCCCCGGCGCGGGGTTCGGCTCGGCTGGTGCTGCCGCGGTCGTCGCGGCGGCGGGCGTGACCGAGGACCCGGCCTCGGACCCGGCCTCGGCCCGCAGGCGGCGCACCTCCGCGAGTCCCGCGATGCGGTCCGTGAACTCGTCCCGGATCCGGTTGAGGTCGGCCCGGGGAACGTCGAGCTCCTCGGCGATCCTGTTGACCAGCCACGACTCCTGCGCGTCGATGTCCGCGTCGGCAGCCGCCACCAGCAGGCAGCAGCGGATCAGGTGGTCCCGCTGGTCGGGCGTCGAGATCGCCTTGAACTCGCGGGTCACGAGGTAGTCGTCGGTGGCGCCGTACCCCTCCACGCGAGATGCCGCGAGGCGCACCACGAGGGCGCCCGTCTCGGGGTCGATGTCGCCGGTCTCGCTGATCAGGCGGGCCATCTCGGCCGCCTCGAGGTCCGAGATGGCCAGGTCCGCCCGGGCGGCGCGGGCCAGCAGGTAGGCGAACGCGGCGACGAAGCGAGCCCGCTCGGGCGGCAGGGCCCCGAGGCGGGCGGCGATGCGGCGGACGCTCTCGGTGTCGCCGACGGGCGCCGACGCACCGGGCGCGTCCTGCGCCCCGAGACTGCCGATGCCGAACATGGACTGGAACAGGCTCATGATCCCCTGGGAACTCTGCGTGACGTGGTGTCGGCCGAGTCTAGCGCCTCGGGATGCGGCGCTCCTGAGAGGACCCGAGACGGTCGGGGTCCCGGACGTCGGCGGCGCGATCCGGCCGCGGCGCGTCAGCGAGCCGCGCGCGCCCGCGCCATGAACAGCCAGATGAGCGCGATCACGACCACGACGGCCACAACGGCGACGGCAGCCAGTTTCCCGGAGAAGTGGATGCCGGCGAGGGTGACGAGGTAGAGGGGGGTCATGGTCGCTCCGGTGTTGCAGCGGTGGGTTAGGCGCCGCCCGGCCGATGCGGCCCGGGCGCCTGCGGCATGATGCCGCCGCCGTGCCACGCTGCTGCCGTGGGTTGCCGAGACTTAATCCCGTCTGCACGCTACCTGCACCGGCCAGCGGGCCCGACCGGGGGCTGCCGAGCGACGCCCCAGAGCGTGCGCGCGTTGGTAGCGAAGGTGGGATTCGAACCCACACGAGGTTGCCCCCAGCGGTGTTTGAGACCGCCGCGTCTGCCGTTCCGCCACTTCGCCCCGCGCCATCCTACCGGGTCGGGAACTGCCCGGGCCGTCGGCGCGTCTGGGCGGCGATGCTTGCCAACCCGTCCGCTCGGTACCTTGGGGGGCGCATCCGCCCGATGCTAGACTCGCCCCGCCTCGCCATCGCCGTCAGGGGGGTCGAACCCGTCGTGGAGGACGTCCGGCCGGCTGGTGCCGCCGACGAACTGACCCGCCATCGCGACCTGGTCCTGCTGGAGCAGGCGCGCGACGGGTCGCTCGACGCGTTCAACGGGCTCGTGGAGTTGTACCAGGACCACTTGTACACCCTCGTCGTGCGCATGGTGCCCGACCGCGACCAGGCGGCCGATGCCGTGCAGGAGGCCTTCTTCGCCGCCTACCGGAACCTGGCGTCGTTCCGCGGGGGCAGTGTCCGCTCGTGGCTCAGCCGGATCGCGGTCAACGCCGCGATGGACCAGCAGCGGCTGCGCAAGCGTCGCCCGGCGCAGCCGTACCCGGCGTTCGAGGACGACGCCTGGCAGCCGCCCGCCGGACCGGAGGCAGACCCCGAGCGGACGGCCCTGGACCTCGAGCGGGGACGGGCGCTGCAGGCGGCGCTCGCCCAGATCACGTCGGACCAGCGGCACGCGATCGTCCTGTTCGACGTGGAGGGGTTCGACTATCAGGAGATCGCGACCCTGACGGGGGTGTCGCTGGGGACGGTCAAGTCGCGGATCCATCGCGGTCGGCTCGCGCTGCGGGACCGCCTTGAGGCGTCGCTCCACCTGTTCCGGGGAGACGAGGCATGACCCGGCTGCCCGGTGCTTCCGACCTCGGCGCGGACGACCCCCATGCCGCGCACGATCGGCTGCTCGTCGCGGCCTACGAAGCGGGCGACGCGACCGGCGCGGACCTGGAGCGCGCCGCCGCGCTGGTGGCGTCCTGCCCGGCCTGCGCCCGCCTCCACCGCGACCTGCGCGCCGTCTCGGCCGCCCTCGCCGCGACGCCGGCGCCCGCCCGACCGAGAGACTTCCGCCTGGACGAGGCGCAGGCCGCGGCGCTGCGCCGTCCGACGGTCTGGCGTCGGCTCCTCGCCCCGCTGGCGAGCCGACGGTCCGTCGCCGGTCCCCTTGCCGCGTCGCTGGCCGCGCTCGGGTTGGCCGGCCTGCTGCTGGGCGGCGGGCTCGAGTTCGGCGTTGGCGGCGCGGCCACCTCCGTGTTGGCGCCGCTGGCCGCGTCGTCGGGCGCGTCAGCGCCCGTGCTCGAAGCCGGGGTGCCGACAGCGGCGCCTGCCCGCGCGTCGGCGGAGACCGGCCCGGCGGACGATGGGGGCCTCGCCACCGGG
>JAJXTS010000048.1 GCA_021783595.1 Chloroflexota bacterium
GATGCCTGTGGACCTGCGGCGAACGGCGACCACGACCGCGCCGGCGGGGAACCGCGCCGGCTCGCCGCACTCGACGTCGGCGCCCCGGCCTGCCCGCGCCCGCGCCTCCGCCCGTGCCAGGTAGGCTCCGGCCGCGCGGCCGGGACCGACGGCGACGTCCGCGTCCACCCGCCGCACCCTCGCCACGGTGACCCCGGTCCGGCTGGCGGAGGCGGACCGGACGTCCTGCGCCCGCAGGCCGTTCACGACACCACCCCCTGTCCCCGAGCCCCGCCTCGGGTCGTCCTGGGCTCTGCGAAGCCGAGTCGCGTCGAGGCCCGGCCAGAGCGCCCGCGCTCGGCTTGCGTAGCGGTGGTCGTCGGGAGTCATCAGCATCCACCTCCGGACGGGGGCCGTCCCCGGCCATCGCTACGAGCATAGGCGCCCGTGTCGGTCCCGCAGGTGACACAGTGGGGTCCGTCTCGGGACGCGTAGAATCTCGCCGGGCGGGGCGGACCCAGACCGCGGACAGGGTGGGGTGCCTGCTCGTGACCACGATGGCGGACCTTCGGGCGAATGCGCTGCTGCGCTCGCTTCGGCCTGCCTCCCTCCGAGCCGCGATGGGATCGCTCGACGTGCTGGAGGTGGCGTCCGGCGACGCCGCCCGTCTCGACGGCTCGTCCGGCGGCTGGATCGACTTCCCGCTCACGGCCCTGCTCTCGGTCGTCGTGGCGGACCCGTCCGGGACGAGCGTCGCGGTGGCCATGGTTGGCCCCGAGGGTGCGACCGGGCTGTCCGGCGCCCTGACCGGCATCGAGCCCCTGCCGGGCGTGGTGTGCGCCATCGCAGGACGGGTCGCGCGCCTGCCCACCGGCGAGGTGCGCCGCCTGTTCGACCTCGATCCCAACTTCCGTGCGGCGTCGGTCAGGTGCCTGGGCGCGGAGCTGGTCGAGATCGTCCAGGTGTCCGCCTGCAACCGGCTCCACCCGCTCAGCGACCGGCTCGCCAACTGGCTGCTGTGCGCGTCCGCCCGCACGGGTCGCGACGAGCTGCCGGCGACCCACGACCTGCTGGCCCGGCTCCTGGGCGCCTCGCGCCCCAACGTGTCGGAGGCGCTGGAGTCGTTCGTGCACCAGGGCGTCGTGGAGACCCGGCGCGGGGTCGTCCGGATCGTGGACCGGGCGGGCCTGGCCGCCTGTGGGTCCGACTGCGTGGCGGTGCTGGCCGACCTCAGCGGTCGCTCTGCGTCGTTGGGGACCCGCGGCGCCGCGCGAGCCGGGCGCGGACCTCGCCACCTGGCCTGACCGCGGGGCGGCCGGACAGGGCGACGGACTTGCCTATCGGCCGGGGCGGACGACGCCGTGCATCCCGGCGGCGCGCTCGGCCGGGGCCGGCCTGGCGGGGCGAATCGCCAGGCCGCGGTACCCGGCGACGCAGCCGGCGCCGAGCAGCGCCTCGCGCCTGGGCGACGTGCCAACCGGCTGGCCGTCCACCCTGGCGATGACCAGCTCGCGCGCCCGGCCGTCGGCCACCAGCGTCCCTAGCGCGCGCAGCGCGGCGTCGAGCACCTCCGGGTCGTCGGCAGCCGGGAACGTGACCAGCGATGCCCCGCCGCGCTCGAGGTACACGGCGGCGGCCCCGTCCGCCAGCACGACGTAGGCGCCCGCGGCGCGCCCGATCGGCCGGCGGTCGGCATCGCCCCGGCGCGGCCACGGCAGCGCGGCGCCGTACGGGTTCGCCGGGTCGGCGGCGGCCATCAGGTGGACAAGGCGGCCCTGCCCCGCGCGCGCCTCGCCCGCGGCGTCGCGGAGGGCGCGCAGCCGGTCCACGGCGCCCGGCAGCGCGAACTGCGCCGCGCCCAGCCCGTCCACGAAGTAGCCGCGCCGGATCCGTCCGCCCTCCTCGAGCAGGCGCAGCACCGGGTACACGGCCGAGAACCCGCCGTCGAGCGGCTCGGCGGCCACCGCCTCCCGGGTCAGGACGCCGTGCCGCTCCAGCAGGGCGAGCGCCTGGGCGTGGAGCCGCGCCGTGCGAGTGCCCGGCGACGCGTCGGCTCGGGGCTGACTCGCCGTGTCGGCGTCCGGCTCCTGGGGCGTGGGTCCCGGGGTCTCCACCAGCGACCACCGCCCCGCGGCCTCGGGCGGGCCGAGCGCCGTCAGCCGGCCCGGCAGGGCCGCGTGGCCCTTCGCCGGCCGCTTCCAGCGCAGGGCCCGCAGCGGGGCCACCGTGTCGTTGGTGACCTCGCCGGCCCAGACGAGGTCCCACAGTGCGTCGAGCACCTCGCGGTCGGTCCGGCCGCCCGCGGCGGTGAACAGCTCGCGGTAGAAGCAGGCGCCGCGCCGGGCCAGGTGGGCGCGCAGGCGATCGAGGACCGCGCCTTCAGGGCGGGCCACGCCGTCCGGCAGGCCGACCGGGCGGAGCAGCTCCCGGCCTGGGCGGTACAGCACCACGCGCCCGTCGTCGCGGCCGAGGCTCCCCCGCCCCACCCACGCCACCTCGCCCATCGCGCCCAACTCGTCGAGGAGGCGGGGCTGATAGCCGGGGATCCGGGCGGGCAGGACGTCGCGCTCCAGCACGGACGCGGGGATGGGCAGGCCGGCCAGCTGCTCCACGACCTGCGCCAGCCTCTCCAGGGCCGCGTCGCCACCGAGCGGCGCCGGCTCGGGGACGCCCGCCACCGGGGCCACCCCGTGCCATGCGGGCAGGAACCTCGCCAGCACCACCGGGTCCACCGGCTCCACCTCGTGGCGCAGCCGGGCCAGCGACCGGCGGCGCAGCGAGCGAAGGACCTCCGGGTCGCAGAACTCGCGGGTGGCCCCGCCCGGCCGGAACTCGCCGGTCACCACCGTGCCGGCGGCCGCCAGCCGGTGGAGGGCGTCGCCCACGACCCCCGCCGGCAGGCCCCACCGGAGCGCGGGCTCGTCCGCGGTGAACGGCCCGTGGGTCCGGGCGTACCGCGCCAGCAGGCCGTCGAGCGCGCCCGCGACCGGCGCGAGGAACGCTGCCGGCACGCCGGGCGGCGGCGCCACCCCCAGCGCGTCGCGGTACCGCGCCACGTCCTCCATCGCGACCCAGCGCTCCTCGCCCGCGATCCTCGCTCGCACCGCGCGCCGGGACGCCGCCAGCTCGGCGAGGTGCAGCGCCGCCTCCACGCGCCCGCCGTCGGTCCGTGCGCCGGCCTCGTCCGCCGACAGGTCGCCCAGGCGCCGGAGCAGGTCGTGGGCACCGTCCGCGGTGCGCGCCCGGTGGTCGCCGGCCAGGCGCTGCAGGCTCAGCTCAAGGTCGGCCAGGGCGTCGCGATCCAGCAGCTCGCGCAGCTCCTCCTGGCCCAGCAGCTCGCGCAGCAGGTCGCGGTCCAGCGTCAGCGCCTGTGCCCGGCGCTCGGCCAGCGGCGCGTCACCCTCGTACATGTAGGCGGCCACGTAGTCGAACAGCAGGCTGCTCGCGAACGCGGAGGCGCGAGGGGTCTCCACCGCGTGGACCGCGATGGCCCGGCTCGCCACGCCTGCGAGCGTCTCGCGCAGCGCCGCCAGGTCGAACACGTCCGCGAGGCACTCGCGGTACGTCTCCACCAGGATCGGGAAGCTCCCGTACCGGCTGGCGACGGCGAGCAGGTCGGCGGCGCGCTGGCGCTGCTGCCAGAGCGGGGTCCTGGAGCCTGGCCGCCGGCGCGGCAGGAGCAGCGCGCGGGCGGCGTTCTCGCGGAAGCGGCTGGCGAACAGGCTCGACCCGCCGACGCGGCCCACCACCAGGTCCTCAACCTCGTCCGGGTCCGGGAACAGCAGCTCCTCCACCCCGCCGACCGGCGTGTCGCCCTCGGGCAGGCGGATGGCGATGCCGTCGTCCGACCAGATGGTCTGGACCTCGAGCCCGAGGCGCTCCGCGACCCGCGCCTCGATGGCCATGGTCCACGGCGCGTGGACGCGGCCGCCGAACGGGGTGAGGATCACGAGGCGCCAGTCGCCCAGCTCGTCGCGGAACCGCTCGACCACGATCCGCCGGTCCGTGGGCAGCGCGCCGGTCGCCTCGCGCTCGTCCTCGAGATACGCGAGCAGGTTCTCCGCGGCCAGGTCGTCGAGGTCGTGGTCCCGGCACAGCCGCTCCTTCGCGCGTGCCCGGCCCCGCGCGCCCCGGGCCAGGTCCGCCTCCGCCTCCCGGGTGAACGCGCCGATCGCCCGGCCCAGCTCCACCGGGCGCCCGATCGCGTCGCCCTTCCAGAAGGGCAGCTTGCCCGGAACGCCGGGAGCGGGCGTGACGAGCACCCGGTTGGGGGTGATCTCCGACACGCGCCAGGAGCTGGCGCCCAGCACGACCACGTCGCCGTGCATCCCGGCGTGCAGCTCGTACACCATCTCCTCGTCCAGCTCGCCCACGCGGCGGCCCGGCGCGCCGGCCTCGCCCTGGAGCACGACGGGGTAGAGGCCGCGGTCCGGGATGGTGCCGCCGCTGGTCACGGCCACCGTGCGGGCGTCGGAGCGCGCGGCCACCACGTCGGTCGCCCGGTCCCAGACGACCCGCGGCCTGAGCTCGGCGAACTCGTCCGACGGGTAGGCTCCCGCGAGCATGCCCAGGACGCCCTCGAGCGCCTCGCGGGTCAGCGTCTCGAACGGCGCGGCCCGCCGCACGGCGGCCAGCAGCTCGTCCACGGCGAGCGGCTCGGCAAGCGTCCACGCCACGATCTGCTGGGCCAGCACGTCGAGCGGGTTGCGCGGGACCGCGGTGGGTTCGATGGCCCCGTCGCGCATGCCCCGCACGACGACGGCGGTCTCGAGCAGGTCGCCGCGATACTTGGGGAAGATCACGCCCTTGCTGGGCTCGCCCACGTGGTGGCCGGCGCGGCCGATCCGCTGGAGCCCGCGGGCGACGCTGGTGGGGCTCTCCACCTGGATGACCAGATCCACGGCCCCCATGTCGATGCCCAGCTCAAGGCTGCTCGTCGCCACCAGCGCGGGGAGGCGTCCGGCCTTGAGCTCCTCCTCGATCTCCAGGCGCTGCTCGCGCGCGATGCTGCCGTGGTGGGCGCGGACCAGCTCCTCGCCGGCCAGCTCGTTGAGGCGCTGGGCGAGGCGCTCGGCGAGGCGGCGGCTGTTGGTGAACACGATGGTGGAGCGGTGGGCGCGGATGAGCTCCAGGATCCGCGGGTGGATGGCGGGCCAGATGCTCGTGCGAAGCTCGCCGGCGAGGACGGGGCCGCCGGGCTGGTCCTCGGCCGGCGCGGGCTCGCCGAGACGCGACATGTCCTCGACCGGGACGACGACCCGCAGCTCCAGCGGCTTGCGGGCGCCGGCGTCCACGATCGTGACGTCGCGGCCCTCGCCCGTCCCGCCCAGAAAGCGGCCGATCACCGCGAGGGGGCGCTGGGTGGCGGACAGGCCGATGCGCTGGAGCGGCGCCGCGCTGGCGGGCCGCAGGCGCTCCAGGCGCTCCAGGCTCAGTGCGAGGTGCGCGCCGCGCTTGGTGCCCGCGACGGCATGCACCTCGTCCACGATGACCTGCTCCACGCCGCGCAGGATCTCGCGGGCCTGGCTCGTGAGCAGCAGGTACAGGCTCTCGGGGGTGGTGACCAGGATGTCCGGGGGGTGCCTCGCCAGGTCGCGGCGCTCGTCCTGCGGCGTGTCGCCGGTGCGGCTGGCGACGGTGATGCGCGGCGGCTCGAGGCCCAGGCGCTGCGCGGCGAGCCGAATGCCGGCCAGCGGTGCGCGCAGGTTCCGCTCCACGTCGTAGGCGAGGGCCTTGAGCGGGCTGATGTAGAGGGTTCGGACCGTGCCGGGGACGCCCTTCGCCGGCGCCGGCCTCGGGTCGCGTGCGAGACGGTCGAGGCACCACAGGAATGCGGCGAGGGTCTTGCCGCTACCCGTGGGGGCGTGGATCAGCGTGTGCTCGCCACGGGCGATCGCTGCCCAGCCTCGGGCCTGCGCGTCGGTCGGCGACTCGAACGTCGCCTCAAACCAGGCCCGCACGGCGGGCCCGAACGGGGCGAGCGGATCGGACGGGAGCGCGGCCACGGGACCGCGAGTATAGGCGCGTCCGAAGGACTCGTACAGATGTTCGGTTCCGCCCGCGGCGGGACGGGAGGCGCCCCGCGCTGCTACGATCCTGCGCCATGGGCCCTGAACGACTCCTGCTGATCCTCGTCGTCATCCTGATCATCGTGATCATCTGGCGCGGTCCCAAGACCCTGCCGCTCATCGGCCGCGCCTTCGGCCAGGGCGTCAAGGAGGCCCGCCGGGAGATCAGCGAGATCAAGTCGGACATGGACAAGAAGTCCGACGACGGCACCGGCGGCACGGACGGCACCCCGACCGCCTGACGTCGCGCCACGGACGTCGGCGCCCCGTCCCGGCGCCGCTGCCGATCACGGCCGTGCCAGACCGTCAGCCGGCCGCGGCCAGGACGGAACCGCGGTCCCGAGCCGCCGGCTCAGGTCCCGGCCAGCAGCGCCTCGAGCGCCTCGGGCTCGTGGACCGGCTGGCGGCAGGCGAAGCCACGGCAGACGAAGGCGGTGGCGCGTCCGCGCAGCGCGAACCGATCGCGCAGGAGCGGCACCACCGACGCTGCCGGGTCGGACGACACGGCCAGCACGCGGAACGGGCTGTAGGCGCGCGATGCCGCCCGGACCAGCGGGCGAGCCGCCTTCGGGTCGCCGACGATCGCCACCTCTGCGATCCCCTGGTGCGCGACCTCGAGCGCGCCCAGCCAGCCGGCGAACGCCGTCGGATACCGCGCCAGATACGGCCCCACGCCGGCCAGCGCCCGTTCGGCGGTGGCCCGGTAGCGCGGCTCGCCGGTCAGGGCGGCGAGACGGAGCAGGACCGCGGTGGCCATCGACGAGCCCGACGGCGTGGCGTTGTCCTGCGGGTCGCGCGGCCGGACGACGAGCCCCTCCGCGTCGTCCGCGGTGTCGTGGAAGCCGCCGGCCGGATCGGCGAAATGCGCCAGGATGCCCTCCGTCAGGTCCACGGCCTCGCGGAACCAGCGCTCGTCGAGCGTGGCCTCGTACAGGGCCAGCAGCCCGTCGGCCATGTCGGCGGCGTCCTCCAGCACGCCGTCTGCCGTCGCCCGGCCGTCCTTCCACGAGCGCCGCAGGCGCCCAGGGGCAACGCGCAGCCCGGCGAGGACGTCGGCTGCAGCGGCAGTGGCGGCATCCCGGTAGGCGGCCGCCCGGCCCGCCAGGTGCGGCGCGGCCGCGTCGAGCGCCCGCGACGCCTCGGCGAGGGCCGCGATCGCGAGCCCGTTCCAGGCGGCCAGCACCTTGTCGTCGCGCGCTGGCTGCGGCCGCCGCCGCCGAGCCGCGAGCAGCCGCGCCCGGGCGTCGGCGAGGCGCTCCGCAACCACGCCGGCGGGCAGGCCGAACCGGTCCGCGAGCTCGCGGTCCGAGCGCAGGCGGGACAGGATCGTGACGCCCTCCCAGTTCCCCGCCTCGGTCACGCCGTAGGCCGCCTCGAACAGCGGTGACGTGTCGCCCAGCGTCTCGCGGACCTCGCCGGGCAGCCACGTGAACGTGCCGCCCTCCACCCCCTCGGTGTCCGCGTCGAGGCTGGCCGCGAACCCGCCGCCGGGCGTGCGCAGCTCGCTCAGCAGGAAGTCGAGCGTGCCGGTCGCGACGGCGCGATAGCCTGGCTCGCCGGTCAGCTGCCACGCGTGGAGGTACACGCGGGCAAGCTGGGCGTTGTCGTACAGCATCTGCTCGAAGTGCGGCACCAGCCAGCGCTCGTCGGTGCTGTAGCGGTGGAAGCCGCCGCCCAGCTGGTCGCGCACGCCGCCGTCGGCCATGCGGTCCAGCGAGCGGCGCGCCATCGCGAGCGGCTCCGGGTCGCCCGTGGCCAGGTGGCGGCGCAGCGCGAACTCGAGAACCATCGGCTGCGGGAACTTGGGGGCCCGGCCCCAGCCGCCGTTCGCCTCGTCGAACCCCGCTCGGACGGCGGCGGCGGCGGCGGCGAGCACCTCTGCGGGCGGGAGGGCCCCCGCCGCGTCGCCCATGCCGCGGGCATCCGCAAGGTGGGCCACCACCGCGGCCGCGGACGCCTCGACGTCGCCGCGCTGCTCGGCCCACGCCCGCTGGATCCCGCTCAGCACCTGCTGGAAGGCGGGCAGCCCCTGGCGCGGGGCCGGCGGGAAGTAGGTACCGCCGAAGAACGGGCGTCCGTCGGGGGCGAGGAACACCGACAGGGGCCAGCCGCCCTGACCGGTCAGCGCCTGGACCGCCGCGACGTACACGTCGTCGAGGTCGGGGCGCTCCTCGCGGTCCACCTTGACCGCCACGAAGTGGGCGTTGAGGTAGGCCGCCACGCCCTGGTCCTCGAACGATTCCCGCTCCATCACGTGGCACCAGTGGCAGGCGGCGTAGCCGATGGAGAGGAAGATCGGGCGGTCGAGGTCTCGCGCGCGGGCAAGGGCCTCCGGCCCCCACGGGTACCAGTCCACCGGGTTGCGGGCGTGCGCGAGCAGGTACGGGCTCGTCTCGCCCGCGAGACGGTTGGTGTGCCCGGTTCGCGCCTCCGCGTCGGCCATGGCGTGATGGTAATGCGGGCCGAGCCCGTGTCCACGCACCGGTTGGGCGACGCGCGCTACGCTCCGGTCATGGCCGAGCGAGCCGTTCCCGGGTTCCTGCCCAGCGTCCACGGGCTGCGGTTCGCCAATGCCTTCCCGCCCGGCCCGACCATCCGACTCGGCCCCCTGGACCTGCGCGCCCTCGGCATCGGCGACGCGGCGGCAGGGCTGTGCGGCGGCATGGCGCTGACCGCGCGCGACCTGTGGGCGGCGGGCGTGCGCGCCCCGGCCGGGAGCGAGCCGCCCGCGAGCGGCAGCCGCCGGTTCCGGGCGCTGGTGCGGCGTCAGGTCCAGTCGCTGGACTGGCTGCGCGTGCCGCTCCGGTACGCGCTGCTCGCGGCAAGGCACGGGCTGCTCGGTCGCGGGCCGGCGAGTGAGCCGAGCGCCACCCGCGAGTGGCCGCGCGTGCGGGCGGAGATCGACGGCGGCCGGCCGTGCCTGGTGGAGCTGGTCCGGGTCGGGGGCTGCTCGCCGGCCGCCCTCTCGCGCAACCACCAGGTGCTGGCCTATGCCTACGCCGAGGAGCGGGCGCGCGGCGCGACGCTGGTCCGCCTGCGCGTCTACGACCCCAACCACCCTGGCCGCGACGACGTCGCGCTCGAGGTGGCCGTCGCTTCCCCGGACGGCCGGCCGCTCGCGGCGCGCATCTCGCTGCGCCAGACGACCGGCGAGCCGCTCCTGGGCTTCTTCCGCGGCCCAGTGCTCCGAGCAGAGCCGGTCGGCGCCTGGCGCTGAGGGCGGGGTCGCCAGCGGCGCGCCCGCGGCGAGCGCCGGTCGTCGCCGGGCCCGGAGGCCGCCTCAGTGGGCCGCGACGGCCCCGTGGCAGCGGTGGCGCCCCGTCACGCGGGGGCCTGCCGGCGCGCCCAGGGAGGCGGCGATCCCGGCCGCCCACGACCGGATCTCGCCGTGGCCCGCCGGCCGGAGCGCTGCGACCGGGTCCGCGCCGGGTCCCAGCTCGGCGATCCCGAAGGACGCGACGCCGCGAGCGCCGATCGCGCGCGCCACCGACGCCGTGGCCGTCTCCCCGGCGCCACCGGCCCGGGCCCCGATCGGCCCGGTGCTGTACAGCCAGACGTCCCGGTCGCGGAGCGCCGCGCGATGCCGCGCGATGAAGCCTCCGCCGTCCGAGGCGCGCCCGAGCACGAACATCCCGCTGCCCACGACCACCGCCCGGTACGGGGTGACGTCCGCGACGTCCTCCTTGGCCCGGCAGTCCACGACCAGGCCCGCGGCGCGGAGGACGCGTGCGATCTCCTCCGCCGTCCCGGCGGTGGATCCCGAGCGGCTGGAGAACGCGACGAGCACGCGCTTGGGGTTCACCGGCGGACGCCTCCTGACTTCTGTGTGGGGATCGTCGGCGGGAAGGCGTGCGTCCGGGAGGGCCGAGGCGCCCGACGTGCGAGGTCGCGGGCGCTGCGCGGCCCGTGCCCATGGGACCGGGCCATCGGTCACGGACCGGATGCCTGGCTGCGGCGGTGTAGTAGCGTGGGGGCATGACCGTCCCCCACCGCGTGCGCCTCGCCACCCCCGCCGACGGCGACGCCGTCGCGGCGATCTACGCCCCGTACGTGGCACAGACCGCGATCTCGTTCGAGCTCGTCCCGCCCACGGGGGCGGTCATGGCCGAGCGGATCGCGCGGACGCTCGAGCGGTGGCCGTACCTGGTGGCCGAGGCGGACGGGGTCGTGGCGGCCTACGCCTACGCCGGGCGGTTCCGCGAGCGCCCCGCCTACGACTGGGCCTGCGAGACGACCGTGTACGTGGACCGCTCGCTCCACCGGTCCGGGCTGGGGAGCGCCGCCATGTCGGCGCTCCTGCGCGTGCTCGGGCTGCAGGGCTTCCGTTTCGTGCTGGCGGGGATCACCCCGCCGAACCCGGCGTCCGTCGGCCTCCACGAGGCGCTCGGCTTCCGGCGCGTCGGGACCTTCGACGGCGTGGGCTGGAAAAACGGCCGGTGGTGGGGCGTGGACTTCTTCGCGCGGGAGCTGTTCGCGGCCGCGGACGGCCACGAGCCGTCGCCGGTCCGCCCGCTGCCGGACCTGGCTGGCACCGCTGAGCTGGCGGCCGCGCTCCAGCCGCGGTGAGGGGCGCGGCGCGGGCCGGCGGTTGGCCTCAGCGCGCGGTCGGGAGCGGCTCCCCCACCCGGGTGTAGGCGGCCCGCGCCTGCGGGAACCAGCGGGCCGAGGCCGGGAAGACCGGGAGCCATAGGCGCCACCCGGCCACGAACCAGGCATCCAGGGCCCGCTCCGCCGGCCCCCAGGCCAAGCCAAGCTCGGAGCGCAGGGTCGCCGGCAGGAGGCCGACCGCAGGCACCAGGAGCGGCGTGAGCGAGGAGCGCGGTGCCGCCCGCAGGGCGGCCGCCACCGGTGCGGCCAGCGGGCCGAGGGCCCGGGCCACCGCGCCCCGCTCCGCCATGGGCGCGAGGGGCGGGTGCAGGATGGCTCGGGCGAGGTCCAGCGACGTTCCGGTCGGGTGGACCGGCCCGTCCGGCCCGAGCATCGAGGCCATGTACGCCTCGAACGCGGCGAGATCCCGGGGAACGCGCTCGTCGGGCACGCCGAAGGCCCGCCCCACCACGCGCGTCTCCGCGTAGAACGCCGCCCGGCGCTCGCGCGGCACCGGACCCAGCCACCGCTCCGTGGCCGTGAGGGTCGCCCAGACCAGTGTGGCGTGGACCCACAGGGAGAGCTCCGGGTCGCGGGCTGAGTAGGCGGGGCCGAACCGGGCTGCGGCCTCGGCGTCCCCCACCCGGCCCGCCACGGAGCGGTGCAGCCGGTTGAGCCGCCGGATCTCCGCCAGGGCGGCCGGCCCGGAGCCGTAGACGATCCGCAGGTACGAGCGCAGCGTGCCCTCGAGCCGCGCCCACGGGTCCTGGCGGAACGCGGAGTGCTGCGCCACGCCCTCGGCGACCAGCGGGTGCGCGATCTGGAGCAGGACCGCCAGCGGGCCCGCGCCCAGCAGCAGCGCCGCCTCGCGGTTGAGCCGCCACGCCTCGGACGACGGGCCGTACAGCCCCGCCGCGTCATCGGGCGCGCCGAGCGCCGACATGGCCGCCGCGATCTCGGCGTCACCGGGGTCGCCCGGCGTCACCGCTCGCGGGGGGTGCAGCCCGGCGAGGGGCCCTAGCGGTCGCTCGGCCGTCGCCCCACCACCCACCAGGCCGCGGGGAAGGTGCCGGCGGCCACGAGCAGCTTGACGACGTCGCCGGCGAGGAACGGGGTCAGGCCGAGGTCGATCGCCTTGAGCGGCTCCAGGTGCGTGGCGACCGCGAGCCACGGCACGCCGACCAGGTAGATCACCGCCGTGCCCAGCAGGTTCATGCCGACCGACGCGCCCAGCCGCCGGTCCCAGCCCAGCTCCGCGAGCCGCCCGACGAGGGTCGCCGCCACGATGAACCCGACGAGGTACCCGCCGGTGGCGCCGAGGAGAGCGTCCACGCCGCCGCGCGAGGCCGCGAAGACGGGCAGCCCGGCGACACCGAGCGCGACGAACAGGCCCGTGGACAGCGCGCCGCGCCGCAGCCCGAGCGCGCCGCCGACGAGCAGCACGGCCAGCGTCTGCAGCGTGAGGGGAACCGGATCGCCCGGCAGCGGGACCGACACCCTCGAGGCCAGCACCAGCAGGGCGGTGCCCGCCAGCACGAGACCGAGATCGCGAGAGCGCGGCGACACCCGCTCACCCACGCGGACCGGCACCAGGAAGTCGGCGATCGTGAGGCCCCGCTCGGCGGCGGGGACCCGGGTCACGGACGGGATGGCGTAGGACATCGGTTCCTCGGGTCGGGGTGGCTTGCCCGCGTCAGGCGGAGTCTACCTGAAACCCCCGGCCGCGCCAGAGCCTCGCGATGCCCGTCGGCCCGCCGCACACGCCGGCAGCAGGCCGCTTGGCCCGCCCCTCCCCGTCCGCTCCTACTCGCCCCGCACCGCGGTCACGATCGGCACGCGGCTCGCGATGCGGGCCGGCTGGGCGGCCGCCAGCATCGCGAGCGCCACGCCCAGGACGATCGCGAGCACCACCGCCCCCCACGGGATCGCGGCCGCGACGCCCCCCGGCCCGACGCCGCCGCCCAGCAGCAGCCCGAGCAGCACGCCCGCGACCGAGCCCACCAGGCCGCCGATCGCGCCCAGGATGCCCGCCTCCACCAGCACGCTCCGCCAGACCTGGCTGCGGCTCATGCCGGCGGCGCGGAGCATGCCGATCTCGCGCACCCGCTCGAGGGTGTTCATCGAGAGCGTGTTCACGATGCCCAGCGCCGCGATGACCACGGCGGCGAAGGCGATCAGGTCGAGCAGCCCGAACAGCCGGTCGAGGGCGTCGCTCACGGTCCCGGCAACGACCGAGATGGGCGAGGCCGTGAGCGCCATCTGCCGCGCCAGCGCGTCCACCTGCGGCTCGGCGTCGGCCTGGCGACCCGGCGCGTAGCGGACGGCGAACGAGTCCGCCCCCGCCACGCCGAACTTGGCGGTGGCGTCGGCCCAGCCCACGAGCGCGGCGTCCCCGGTGCGCCCCGGGAAGGACCGGGCCACCAGACCCACGACCTTGAGGTTCACCAGGCCCTGCGAGGTGGCCACGGCCATCGTGTCGCCCAGGCCGACGCCCAGGTGCTGGGCCCGTGCCGCCGGCAGGATGACCGCCCCGGTGCCGTCGATCGCCGTCAGCGCGGCGGTCCGGTCGCCGGCCGTGAAGTCGAGCCGGCCGTCCGCGAGGAAGTCGGCGCCCCGGATCGCCACGGCCTCGAGGCGCGTGCCCGAGTATGCGAGATCGAAGGAGGCCAGCGGCGTCGCGAGCTGGACGCCGTCGATCGTGGACAGCTGCTGGTCGATCCCGCCGTCGCCGACCTGCGCCGGCGCGATGGCCGTGAGGATCTCGTCGCCCGGCACCACGTCCGCGAGCCAGGCCGTGGCGGCGACCCGCGCGCTGCCGGCCGCCGAGGCGAGCGCGACGACCATGGCGAGGCCCACGACGAGCGCGCCCACGGTCAGCGTCGTGCGGCTCGCGTCGCGCCGGATCGCGGCCCTCGCCAGGCGCTCCTCGAGGCGGAGCGGCAGCGCGAACGGCAGCCCGACCAGACGCGCCAGCGGCGCGAGGACGAGCGGCGTCAGCAGCACGGCGGCCAGCAGCAGGACGTAGACCGCCACGGCCCGCAGGGGCACCGCGAGGTCGGTCGCGCCGCCGGGCAGCAGCAGGACGGCGACCGCGCCGATGGCCACGACCACCACCACCAGCCAGCGGGTGTGCAGGCGGACCAGCTGGGCGACGTCCGCCCGCACGCGGAGCGCCGCCACCGGGCTGATGCCCGCCGCTCGCCGGGCCGGCTCGAACGCGGCCACCAGCGTGATCCCGACGCCGGCGGCGATGCCCGCCAGCACCGACCACGCGGAGATCACGGGGCCGTCGATGCTGAGCTGGCCGGTGGTCCGCAGCCACGCGGCGGCCACGAACGCCAGCACCTCGCCGATGGCGATGCCCAGCAGCGACCCGGCCGCGCCGAGCACCAGCGCCTGGGTCACCACGATCCGCGAGATCTGGCCCCGGGACGCACCGGCGGCCCGCAGCAGGGCGAGCTCGCGGATGCGCTCGGTCACCGTCATGGCCATGGTGTTGAGGATCAGGATGGCCGCGGCGAACAGCGTGATGGCCGCCAGCAGCGCCATCGTGGACCGGATGTCCAGCGTTGACGCGCGCAGGCTGGTGGCGATGTCCTGCGGCCTTGACAGCACGTACGGCTGCAGGGTGAGCGCCGAGTTGATGGCGGCGGACACCTGGTCGGCCGTGGCCCCGGCCGCGAGCACGAGGTCCACGCGACTCACGCGGTCGAGCTGCGTCGGGGCGGGCTGGCCGTCCGGGACGTTGAGCAGCATCGCGGTCCGGATCGGCAGGACCACCGTGCGGCCCGCGGAGCCCAGCTCCGGCCCGTCGCCGGCCAGGATGCCGACGACCTTCACGCTGACCGGCGCGCCGGCGCCCAGGATGGCCAGCGTGTCGCCCGTGGCCAGCCCGTCGGTACGCGCAAGCGTCTGGGTGATGAGCGCGGTCGCGTCCGTCTGGGAGGCCAGCAGGACCCCCTGGGCGAGCGGCAGGTCGCGCACCCGTACCTCGGCCATGGGGTCGATGCCCAGGACGGTGACCGGCGCGGTCTGGGCGGGCATCCCCGCCTGCGAGACGAGGAACGACTTGCGCTCGATGGCCGGGGCGGTCACGGCAATGCCCTGCACGCCGGCGAGCTCGCCGAGGGTCCCGGCCGAAAGCCCGGTC
>JAJXTS010000224.1 GCA_021783595.1 Chloroflexota bacterium
CGACCAGACCCCGCTCCACGAGGAGCTGGTCGAGACGGAGGCGCTTGGCGGTTCCGGCCGGCATGCCCCAATGGTGTCACAGGCGGCTCACCGCGGGCGCAGCGGCCGGCGCGCGAGGGTGGCGGGCGCGCGCGGTCCGCCGGCGCACCAGGCGGGGCGGCCGGCGCCGGTCAGCGGGCCCCGGCGGGCGAGGCCGGCACGCCCAGCTGCCCCAGCGCCTCCACGACCTGGCCCGTGATCCCCGGCACGTCGAGCCGCAGCAGCCGCCGCAGGTCCGACACCGCGCCGTGGTCCACGAAGCGGTCGCCCGGGATGCCCACGATCCGAACGTGCGTGTCGCGATAGACGGGATCGGTCGCGCGCGCCTCCTCGAACGCCTCGAGCACGCCGCTCCCGAAGCCGCCGGTGACCACGCTCTCCTCGAGCGTCACCACGAGCCGCTTGCCGCGGGCCTGGTCGAGGATCAGCTGGCGGTCGAGCGGCTTGGCGTAGCGGGCGTTGACCACCCCGGCTGACCAGCCCTGCGCCTCGAGGGCCGCGGCCACCTCCATCGCGCGCATCGCGATCGGGCCGAACGCCACGAGCAACAGGTCTCGGCCGGCCCGCAGGACCTCGCCCCGCCCCACGGGCAGCACCTCGGGCTCGCGCTCCGGCACGCCGAACCCCGCGTCCCGCGGGTAGTGCAGCGCGAAGGGGTGGTCCTGGGCGAGGGCGGTCCGGAGCAGCGAGCGCAGCTCCTGCTCGTCCTTGGGGCTGGCGATGATGAGGTTGGGGAGCATCCGCTGGGCGGGGATCGTGAACATGCCCTGGTGGCTGGTGCCGTCCTCGCCCACCAGGCCCGCCCGGTCCACCGCGAGGAGCACCGACGCGTCGTTCTGGCACACATCGTGGACCGTCTGGTCGAAGGCGCGCTGGAGGAACGTCGAGTAGAGCGCCACCACCGGCCGCATCCCGCCCAGCGCGAGGCCAGTGGCCATCGTGACCGCGTGCTGCTCGGCGATCCCGACGTCGATGAAGCGGTCCGGGAACTGGGCCTGGAAACGGGCGAGGCCCGTGCCGGTGGGCATGCCCGCGGTGATGCCCACGATCCGCCGGTCCAGCGCGCCGAGCTCCACCAGCTCCCGGGCGAAGAACGCCGTGTAGTTCGGGGTCTTCTTGGCTTCGGCGTTGGCCTCCGGCGTGGCGCTCGGGACCGCGCCCTTCTCCAGCGGCGAGCCGTGCGGATAGCCTCGGCGGTCCGCCATGACCGACGAGGACGGCGGGGCTCCCGCCTCGGCGTCACGGCTCGGCGCCATCGAGGCGCCGCCCGCGGCCGAGCTAGCCATCGCGTCGCCGTGCGCCGCGGCAGGGCCGCCGATACGATCGTGAACGTCGGTCGGCGGCAGCTCGATCGGGGGCAGCGCCGCGCCGTGGAAGGAGACCTGGTCGCGCTCGGCGGGCTTGTAGCCCTTGCCCTTCTGCGTCCGGACGTGGACCAGGACGGGCTCGTTGAGCATCAGCGCCCGGCGGAACGTCTCCTCGAGGAACGACCGGTCGTGACCGGGCATGACCCCGACATAGGTGATCCCGAGGTCCTCGAACAGCTGGCCCGGCTGCGCGAGCGAGATCACCGACTGGCGGACGCGTCGCGAGAGCTCCAGGGCCCGGGTGCCGACGACCGGGATGCGCTCCGTGACCGTGTCGTACGCGGTCCGGCCCTGGCGCCACGCCGACGAGAGCTTGATCTCCGAGAGGTACTTGCTGATCGCGCCGACCGCGGGGCTGATCGACATCTCGTTGTCGTTGAGCACGATCAGCAGCTGCGTCTG
The DNA here is from genome assembly GCA_021783595.1 of Chloroflexota bacterium. GTDB lineage: Bacteria > Chloroflexota > Limnocylindria > Limnocylindrales > CSP1-4 > CAIXZV01. The sequence goes on from JAJXTS010000224.1 coordinate 1,809, forward strand.
CCGGTGGCCGATGTCGTTGAGCGCCTCCAGGCTGAGGCCCGACATCAGGGCCGCGTCGCCCACGACGACCGCGATCCGCTCCATCGAGTGGCGAAGGTCGCGCGCGGTCGCGAGCCCCTCGGCGATCGAGAGGCCGGTGCCGGCGTGGCCGCCGTCCATCACGTCGTGCTCCGACTCCGAGCGGCGCGGGAAGCCGCCGATGCCGTCCAGCTGCCGAAGGGTGTGGAAGCGGTCGAGGCGCCCGGTGAGCAGCTTGTGGGCGTAGGCCTGGTGGCCCGTGTCCCAGACGACCTTGTCGCGGGGCGACTCGAGGAGGCGGTGCAGCGCGAGGGTGATCTCCACGACGCCGAGCGAGGAGCCCAGGTGGCCGCCCGTGGAGGCGACGGTCCGGATGATGGTGTCGCGGATCTCGCCGGCGAGCTGGTCGAGCTCCTCGTCCGACATCCCCCGCAGCTCGGCGGGGCCGGTCAGGCGCTCGAGGATCGACACGATTCGTGGCTCCTTGCTGCGCGGGTCCGGGCACCGGATCCCTGCGGCGGCCCGGCGGGTCGCGGACGGTGATGGGCTACCGGATGGTAGCGCGATCCGGCGGCTCAGGGCCGCGGACGGACCCGCGCGACCCGACCCCGTGGGGGCGGGATCAGCCTGCCGACTCCTCGGCGGCGGCGTCTGTGACGGCCAGCGAGCCGTCCGCGCGCGCCATCAGCAGCGACACGCGCAGCTCCGCCGCCGAGAGCAGCCCCTCGCAGCGGGCCTGGAGCGCGACCGCCCGCTCGTACGAGGCGATCGTGTCCTCCAGGGACTGATTGCCCGCCTCGAGCACGGCGACGACGCGCCCCAGCTCGGCGAACGCGTCATCGAAGCCCAGCGCCCCGATCTCGGCGGCGGGAGCAGGATCGGTCACGGTTGGTCCTCCCGAGGCGCCGGCCCGGGCTCGGCGTCCGGGGGCGTGAGGCGCCGGTCGATCCGGCCGGCAAGGATGATACCGAGCCTGACCCCGATCCCGGCGATCACCAGCACCACGACGAGATAGACGGCCACCTCGATCACGGCCGCGTCTCCCCGCCGACCGGGGCTCCGCCCTGTCCCCCGATCCCGGCGGGTCCGTCGCTGGTGACGGCCAGGCCGCCCGTCGCGAGCGAGATCTGCAGGCGCTCCCCTGCCGGGGCCTCCGATGGTCGGCGCACGATGCGACCGTCGGCGACGCGCCGGACGATCGCGTAGCCGCGGCGCAGGGTGGCGTCCGGGTCGAGCGCGGCCAGGGACGCGCCGGTCGAGGCGAGCGCCGCCGAGGCCGACGTGATGCGCGCCTCCACGGCTCGCCCGGGACGGGCCGCCAGACCCGCCACGGCGCGCCGGTCGGCCCCGAGCCTGTCCGCCACGGCCCGCGTGCCACGGTCGAGGGCCAGGCCAACGCGCTCGCGGGCGGCCGCCAGTCTGGCGCTCGGCTCGACCCGCCCGAGCAGCCGGGCCTCCGCGTCGAGGGCGCGCCGCG
>JAJXTS010000225.1 GCA_021783595.1 Chloroflexota bacterium
CGCCGCGGGCCGCTATGACGCGGTGCGCCGCGCCGGCCGCGTCGCGATGATGCCGGGGGGCGCCGGGCCGTGCAGCGCGGCCGGCAGCGGCACACCACGAGCGCCATCGGCGGATCGGCGCGACACTATGAGGAGCGTCCCGCCCGCCCACGCCCGGAGGTCTCCGTTGAGTTACCACCCCGCGCCCGAGCGCTACGACTCGATGCCCTACGCCCAGTGCGGACGCAGCGGCCTCCAGTTGCCCCGGATCTCGCTGGGGCTGTGGCACAACTTCGGGGACACCACGCCCGCGTCGCTCCAGCGCGAGATGGTCACCACCGCGTTCGACCTGGGAATCACCCACTTCGACCTCGCCAACAACTACGGGCCGCCCTACGGCTCGGCCGAGGTCAACTTCGGGCGGATCCTGCGCGAGGACCTGGGGGCGCACCGCGACGAGCTGGTCATCAGCAGCAAGGCCGGCTGGGACATGTGGCCGGGCCCGTACGGCCAGGGCGGCGGCTCTCGCAAGTACGTGCTGGCGAGCCTCGACCAGAGCCTCCGCCGCGTGGGCGTCGAGTACTTCGACATCTTCTACTCGCACCGGTTCGACCCGGACGCGCCGCTCGCGGAGACGATGGGCGCGCTCGCGCACGCGGTCCGGCAGGGCAAGGCGCTGTACGTGGGCATCTCGTCGTACTCGGCGGCGAAGACCCGCGAGGCGGCGGCGATCCTCCGCGCCGAGGGCGTGCCGCTGCTGATCCACCAGCCCTCGTACAACCTGCTCAACCGCTGGGTGGAGGCGGAGCTGCTCGACACGCTCGCGGAGGTGGGTGCCGGGATGATCGCGTTCACCGCGCTCGCCCAGGGCCTGCTCACGGACAAGTACCTCGGCGGGATCCCGGCCGACGCCCGGATAAACCGGCCCGGCGGCGGCTCCCTCCAGGCGTCGATGCTCTCCGAGCAGAACCTCGCCCGGGTTCGGGCGCTCAACGAGATCGCCCGGCGACGCGGCCAGTCGCTGGCGCAGATGGCGCTGGCCTGGGTGCTTCGCGACCCGCGGGTCACCACCACGCTGATCGGCGCGAGCTCGCCTGCGCAGATCCGCGAGAACGTCGGTGCCCTGGCATGCCTGGACTTCGCCCCCGAGGAGCTGGCCGAGATCGACCGGTTCGCGGTCGAGGGCGGCATCAACCTGTGGGAGCGGCCCAGCACCGACCAGCGCCCCTAGCCCGCGCCCCGGCGTCGGCCCGCGCCCCGGCGTCGGCCCGCCCCGTCCGCGCTCTACAATCAGCCGGTGTCCCGCCACTGAACCCGGCGCGGCAACCCGCGCCCACGCACGAGGCCCATCCGATGACCGACGACCCCGAGCTCGCGCGCTCGCTTGCAGACGGCCGCGACTACTACCCGGTCGCGTTCATGCAGAACCTGATCGACAACGGCGAGGGCTGGCAGCTCGAGAACGAGCTCGGCCACGCCATCGTCAAGGCGCTCGACGACGGCACCTGCGTCCTGGGCCCGATCGCGCACCGCGACTACCACGGCAACGTCGTGCCGGCCCGCCAGGACGTCGCGCCGGGCGCCAAGGGCAGCCTCGCGTACGCCAACCGCCTGCGCGCCGAGCGCGGCGCCAAGCTCCTCGCGGAGCAGGACGACGGGACGGTCGCCGAGGTCGGCTGACCCCAGCCGCCGCTAGGACCGAAGCCGTCCGGCCCCCCCGCGAGGGGTCGGCCCGCCGCTGCCGATCCGAGCCGCCGGTCCCGGCCGCGGCGTCGCCGCCTCTCGCCTCGCGCCGATCCCGGGCCCAGCTCCGGCGTGTCGGCGGCCTCGCCCGAGCGGCCCGCCGCGCCGCCGACGGGCGACGGGCGGCCCGGTCGCGATCGAGTGGACGCCTCGGGACGGGCCTCCCCGCGTCCTCCTCGGTACGCTGTGGCCCATGACCGCCGTGCAGACCGTCTTGGGACCTGTGGCCGCGGAGGCCCTCGGCCCGACGCTCATCCACGAGCACCTGCTGATCGACCTGTGGCCGCTGTTCGACGCCGGCGAACCCGGTGCGGACGCCCCGGTCGCGCCCGCCACCATCGACCGCGTCCGCGCCAACCCGTTCGCGTTCCGCGACAACCTGGCGCTCGACGACCTGGACGTGGCGGCGGCCGAGCTGGCGCCGTTCGCTGAGGCCGGAGGCCGGACCGTGGTGGACCTCACGCTGCCGGAGATCGGCCGACGGCCCGTGGCGCTGGCCGACATCGCGCGCCGCGCGGGGCTGCACGTGGTGATGGGCTGCGGGCGGTACATCGCGGGCGCCCGGCCGCCGGAGCTGCGAGGCGCCCCGAGCGAGCGCCTCCGCGACGAGCTGCTGCGGGACCTCCTGGTCGGCGCCGACGGGAGCGGGATCCGCGCGGGGGTGATCGGCGAGATCGGCACGTCGGACCCGCTCCACCCCGACGAGGCCCGGATGCTCTGGGCGGCTGGCGAGGTGCAGGCATCCACCGGCGTCGGCCTGGTCGTCCACCTGGACCCGTGGGGCCGCAACGGCCACCAGGTGCTGGACCACGTGCTGGGCGCGGGCGCGGACCCGTCGCGGCTGATGCTCGCGCACATGGACCCGTCGCTCGGGGAGCCGGCCTACGCGCGCGGGCTCGCCGAGCGCGGCGCCACCGTGGCCATCGACATCTGGGGCGACGAGGACGCCTACGGCGGCAGGGGCATGCCCGCCGACGCGGTCCGGGTCGCGGCGGTCCTGGCCGCCTTCGACCAGGGCTGGGCGGACCGCCTGGCCGTCAGCCAGGACGTCTGCCTCAAGAGCCAGCTCCGCGCCCACGGCGGACCCGGGTACGCCCACCTCGTCGAGCGGATCGCGCCGAGGCTCCGGGCTGCCGGCCTCGGCGACGCCGAGCTCGGCCTGCTGCTGACCGACACGCCGCGCCGGATCCTCGCCGGCGCCTGACGCCCCGAGCGCGTGGCTCGCCGGGTCGCGGTGATGTCGCGGTGATCGCGACGCGCTCGGGCCGCGGAGGCGCGCCGCCTCCCTACCCGGGCGAGCCGACCACGTCCAGGATGGCGAGGAAGGGACGTGCGTCGAGCCGCTCCAGGATCGGCTTGGCCGTCTCCGCGGCGACGACCGCGGCCGGGTCGTCCCTGCCCAGCGTGGCCGCCGCGTCGATCGCGACCGGGGCCGCCTCGAACCGGACGCCGCCGTCGAGCAGCCGCTGCTGCCCCTCGGCGAGCACCCGGGCGGCCTCGTCGCGCCGGCCCCCGACGCCGCCAGCGCCCCGGCCGTCGCGGCGCGCAGCAGGGTGACGGTCGGCC
>JAJXTS010000049.1 GCA_021783595.1 Chloroflexota bacterium
TCCAGGGCGTGCCGGACGGCTGGGACGAGGGCCTGGCCATCGGCCGGCGTCGAACGGTGGCAGCCATGAGCACAGGCGAGCGGTTCGCCATCTGGGTCGCGGACGACGGCGCGCCGGCGCGGCTGCTTCACGCCCACCCGGAGATGCTGGGCCTGGGCGCCGAAGACGCGGCGGCGCTGTCGGCGGACGAGTCGCTGGTCGTGTTCGAGCACGCGGAGGACGGCGACATCCACCACACGGCCCTGCGGGTCCTGGCCGCCGCCACCGGCGCCACGGTGGCGGACCTCAAGTGGGACGGCGTGGCCATCGCCAGCCACGGCTTCTCGCCCGTGCCGGGCGACGCCCGCGTGGCGATCAGCCACGAGCGCGGCGGGGACCGCAGGCCCGCCATCTGGGATCCCGGCACCGGGGCGGTGTCGGACCTGCCCACCGGCCTGGCGGGCGATGTGGACGTGGCCGGCTGGTGGCCCGACGGGTCCGCGCTCCTCCTCCTCCAGCTCGGCGACGGGCGCCACCGCCTCCACCGCCACGATCTGGCGACCGGCACGACGGCGCTCCTGGCGACCGAGCCCGGCTCCGTCACGGCGGCGGCCGTCCGCCCCAACGGCGAGGTCTGGTACCGCGGCCACACCGGCGAGCACCCGGCGCAGCTGCGGGCCGTCGGCCGGGACGAGCCCCTGCTCGAGCCCGTCGGGCCGCGAGCACCCGGGGGCCACCCGTTCGAGAGCTGGCAGTTCGCCAACCCGGCAGGCCAGCAGGTCCACGGTTTCCTCGTCCGCCCCCCTGGCGACGGGCCGCACCCGGTGGTCCTGCGGGTCCACGGCGGCCCCCACCTGCTCGACATGGACCGCTGGGTGCCGGATCTCCTCGCCCACGTGGACGCCGGCTTCCTGGTCGCGATGGTGAACTACCGCGGCTCGGACGGGTACGGCGCCGAGTGGCGCGACGCGCTGATCGGCAACGTCGGCTTCCTCGAGCTCGAGGACGTCCTCGCGGGCCTCGACGACCTCGTCGGGCGCGGCCTGGCGGACCCGAGTCGCGCGGTGCTGGCGGGCTGGTCGTGGGGCGGCTACATCGCGCTGCTGGGCGCTGGCCGCCACCCCGCCCGGTGGGCGTCGGTCGTGGCGGGAGTGCCGGTGGCGGACTGCGTGGCCGCGTTCGAGGACGAGGCCCCATCCCTGCAGGCCCTGGACCGCGCGCTGTTCGGCGGCGACCCCGCGAGCCGGCCGGACCTGTTCGCGGAGCGAAACCCCATCACATACGTGGACGCGGTCCGCGCGCCCCTGCTCATCCTCGCGGGCGAGAACGACTCGCGCTGCCCCATCCGCCAGGTCTGGAACTACGTGGGGCGGATGCGAGCCCGGGGCGCCGAGCCGCAGGTCTACACGTACGCCACCGGGCACGCCTCGTTCGACACGGACGAGAAGCTGCGCCAGGCGGCGATCGAGCTGGACTTCCTGGCGCGAACCGTCCCGGGCGTGACGCGCCTCGAAGGGATCGAGCGCCACCTGCAGGCGGGCTGAGCCGCCGGCCGACGGCCGCCGATCGCCGGCTGCGGGCGCCGAGCGTGGCGTCCGGCGACCATTCCCACCCGCGACCCGGTGCGAGATGGTTCCGCTCTGGCAGAACGATCGACGGGCGGTCTCACAGCTGGCGCGCGGCAGTTCAAGCGCCGGCTCGCCGCAACCTCGCCGGGCGTATTGCCGTCGTGGTGAGCATGGTCTGCCGCGACGAGGCCTCGGCCATGCCGTCTGCGCTCCGAGCCCCGCGGCGGGAGCCGGGGGCCGAGTCCCGCTCTGGCGGGGGCCGGGCCATCCCCGCCGTCGGCCCCGTGCGGGATGCTTCCGGTATCGCGGAACTACCGCGCGGCGGGGCGCGGCCGGGTTTCCTCGGCGGAAGCGGGGGCCGGGGCCGCGGCGGGAGCGGGGGCCGCTGGCGGGCCGGGGCCGTCCCCGCCGTCGGCCCCGTGCGGGATGCTTCCGGTATCGCGGAACTACCGCGCGGCGGGGCGCGGCCAAGTTTCCTCGGCGGGGGCCGGGTCCGTGCGGCGGAGGCGCGGAACTACAGCGCGGCGAGGGCTCGAACCACCGTGCGGCGGGGCCGGCCTGGTCGGTGCGGCGGGGGCGGCGTTCGCGGTGGCCGGCGGCCTCGCCGTGCGCGTCCGGTGGCCGCGCGAGCGCCGCCCGCTCGGTCGCGCTCACCGGGTGGTTCCGCCAACGTGGAACTACCGCGCACCCACCCGCCCGTGGACGCGTTGCGGGCCGGGTCCCTGCCCGAGCCGGTCCCGGGCCGCCGCCGCTCAGTCGAGCGAGAAGTGGTCCGGCCGCTGGTACGCGCCCGTGCGCTCCTTCTCCAGCTGCATCAGCACGTCGTTGAGCAGCGACGAGGCGCCGAAGCGGAAGAGGTCGGGCGTCATCCAGCGCGGCCCAAGGGTCTCGTACAGGACGACCAGGTACTGGATCGCCTCCTTCGCGGTCCGGATGCCGCCCGCGGGCTTCATCCCCACGATCCGCCCGGTGGCCCGCTCGAAGTCGCGGATCGCCTCGAGCATCACCAGCGTCACGGGCAGCGTTGCGGCCGGCTGGATCTTGCCCGTCGAGGTCTTGATGAAGTCCGCCCCGGCAGCCATCGCCAGCACCGAGGCCCGGCGCACGTTGTCGAACGTGCCCAGCTCGCCCGTCTCGAGGATCACCTTGAGGTGGGCGTCGCCGCACGCCTCCTTGACCGCGACGATCTCGTCGAACACCCGGCCGTACTGCCCGGCCAGGAAGGCGCCCCGGTCGATCACCATGTCGATCTCGTCCGCGCCGGCGGCCTTGGCCGCCCGAACCTCGGCCAGCTTGACATCGAGGAACGTCTGCCCGGACGGGAAGGCGGTCGCCACCGACGCCACCTTGACGCCCGAGGCGCCCAGCGCGGCCTTCGCCTCGGCGACGAACGTGGGGTACACGCAGATGGCGGCCACGTGCGGGACCGAGGGGTCGCCGGGCAGCGGGCGCATGCCCTTGGCGCACAGCGCCCGCACCTTGCCCGAGGTGTCCTTCCCCTCGAGCGTGGTCAGGTCGATCATCGAGATCGCGAGGTTGAGCGCCCAGACCTTGGACGCCTTCTTGATCGAGCGCTTCTGCAGCGAGGCGACCCGCTCCTGCACGCCCACGGCATCCACGGGGGTCACACGGCCCAGCACGGAGCCCAGGCTGCCGGCGCGCGGGTCGAGGGCGCGGACGAGCTCGCTCGCGGTGTCGCGGGCCGCGACTGGGACCGTCGGGGAGGTCATGGCGCGAGCATAGCGCGCACTCCGGCGGGCCGGCTCAGCGGCCGGCGCGGTTCCGCGGCGGGGCCGGGAGCCTGCGCTCACCCCTCACCAGGAAGTGCGCGAACCAGTCGCGGAGCTGCACCAGGTTCTCGGCGCGGCGGAACGGCGTGCCCGACCGCGTGAGCTCGTGGCTCTCCTCGGGGACGCGCATCAGCCGCACCGGCCGCCGCAGCGAGCGCAGGACCGTGAACAGCATCTCGGCCTGGCCGATGGTGCAGCGCAGGTCGTGCTCCGCGTGCTGGATCAGCAGCGGCGTGCGGACGTTCTTGGCCAGCGAGATGGGCGAGATCGACCAGAAGTAGGACGGGTCCTCCCACGGCAGGCGCCCGAACTCGATCTCCGCCCACTCCCCGCCCGAGATGTCGCCGGTGAGGAACAGCGTGCCCATGTCCACGACCGAGCGGCAGGTGACCGCGGCCTTGAAGCGGTCGGTGCGCCCCACGATCCAGTTGGTCAGGTAGCCGCCGTACGAGCCGCCGGTCACGCCCAGGCGCTCTGGGTCGGCGAGGCCGTCCGCCACCACCCGGTCCACGCCGGCCATCACGTCGGCCATGGGCCCGTCGCCCCAGTCGCCCAGGTTGGCACGATTGAACGCCTCCCCGTAGCCCTCGGAGCCGCGCGGGTTCGAGGCCAGCACGGACACGCCCGCGCCCGCCAGGACCTGCCACTCGAGCACGGGGCTCCAGCCGTACAGCGTGTGCGGCCCGCCGTGGATCTCGAGCGCCATGGGTCGCGCGCCGTCGCCGGCGGCGTACAGCCAACCCTGGATGCGCCGCCCGTCGCTGTCCCACCAGCGCTCGGTCGGTTCCACCCAGGCAATCTCGGCCTGGGCCACCGCGTTGAGCGCGGACACCGCGCGCGGGGTGCGGGTCCCGTCGGGGGCCTCGTCGAGGACGTGCACCTCCGGCAGCCGGGTCGCCGCCGAGACCACGGCGGCGAGGACGTCGCGCCCTTCCGCGGCCGCCGCATCCCAGCCGGACAGGTAGTGGCTGCCCGAGGTCAGCCGCGTCGGCTTGGCACCGCCGGCGAGCGGCACGCGCCACAGCTCGTAGCTGCCCCGGAACGGCGCGGCGAACAGCAGCCCCGTGCCGTCGGCCGTCGGCCACAGGCGGTGCGGCTCGCCGATCGAGATGTCGCTGGTCATCGCCGCGTCGGGCTTGAGCTCGCACCCGGCCAGCAGGTCCGTGCCTGCGGCGGCCTCGGACCCGTCCGCCGCGAACCGCCAGATGCCCGTCCGGAACCCGACTCGCGGGAATCGGTCGCCGAGGGCGAGGATCGACGCGCCGTCGCGCGTCCAGGTCGGGCGCCAGAACGCGGCGTCGGCGCCCCCGGCAACGGTGGTCAGCCGACCCGTCGCCACGTCCACCGCAAACAGGGAGCTGCGGCCGTGGATGTCCGGGGCGGCGTGGCGGTTGGCCGCGAACGCGATCCGCGTCCCGTCCGGAGACCAGGCGATGTCGCTCTCCGGCGTCGGCCCGGCAACCAGCGGGCGCGCCTCGCCGGTGGCCGCGTCCACGAGCCAGACGTGGGCGTCCTTGTCGTCGATGAAGCCGGCGCCGTTGTACTGGTAGCCGAGCTTGTCGATGTATCGGTAGTCCGACAGCGGCGTCTCGCCGGGCTTGGGCGGCGCGGGCCGGCCGCGACGGCGCGCGTCGGCCGTCAGGGTGGCACCGAGCGACGCGGTCAGCACGGCCAGCTGCGTCCCGTCCGGCGACCAGGCGAAGCCCGACACACCGCGGGGCAGGTCCGTCAGGCGGCGGGCCTCGCCGCCGTCGAGCGGCAGCAGGTGGACCTGCACCGCGTCCTGGCGGTCCTTCGCCGCCTCGCGCTCGGGCTCCTCCTCCACGTTGGTGCGCCGGTCGGAGAGGAACGCCAGCGTCCGGCCGTCGGGCGCGAAGCGCGGGTGCGCGTCCGAGCGGGGCCCGTACGTCAGCCGGCGCGCAGGCGTGGACCCGTCGGCCGGCGCCAGCCAGACCGCGGTGCGATAGCCGTCCTTGCCAACGGCGGACCGGGTCACCGTGAAGGCCACCCACCGGCCATCGGGGGCGAGCTGCGGGTCCGTGGGAACCTGCAGGCGGTAGAGGTCGTCGGGCTGCGCAGGGCGGGGCACGTGGTCCTCCGAAGTGCACGGGACGCGCGGAACCGGCTCGGACGGGCCGGCGGGATGTGCCGCCAGTCTAGCCCGAGCCGACGCCCGGGCAACTGCCGGCGGCGCCATGTCGGGCCGGCTGCCGATGGGGGCCCCGGCCGGCGCTCCCGCCCGTCGGCGCCGGGACACGGCGGCGCCGCGGGTCGGGCCGCGCCCAGCAGGCGCCGCGCGCCCCTACCCGCCCCGGATCGCCCGCCAGAAGACCCGCGGCGAGGGCGGCTGCCCGTACAGCACGACGCCGGCGCGGTACACGCGGGTGGCGGACAGGGCCACCACCGGAACCGTCAGCGCCAGCAGACCCAGGGACAGCGCCAGCTCCCAGACTTCCACCCGCCCCACCGCCAGCCGCGACATCATGACGAACGGGCTCCACAGCGGCACGTACGAGGCGACCCGGATGATCGGCGAGTTGCTGCCCGAGAGCGCCAGGACCGCCGGGAAGTAGCCCGCCACCGCGGGGATGGACAGGGGCAGCGCCACCGTCTGGAGGTCCTCCTCCCGCGACAGCAGCGAGCCTGCCCCCGCGTACAGCGACGCGTACAGCGCGAACCCCAGCACGAAGTAGACGGCGAAGCCCAGCAGAAGCCCGGGGGACAGCGCCCCCAGCGAGGCCCCCGCGCCCGAGTCGGGCCCGAGCAGCGCGTCGCCGATCCGGCCCGACGCCAGCAGGGCGAGCAGCGCCGGCACCAGCACCAGCCCCACCTGGGCCAGGCCCGCCAGGCCGATCCCGAGGATCTTGCCCGCCACGAGCTGCCCGGCCGTCGCGGCGGAGACGAGCAGCTCCATGACCCGGCCGGACTTCTCCGCCACGATGCCCGACGCCACCCACATCCCGTAGAACACGAGGGTGAGGAACGAGAGGACCACGAACACGATGCCGACGATCCGGCGGCTCGCGTACTCGGCGGCGTCGAAGGCCGCGCCGCCGGCCCCGGCGCCGGCGGCATTGCCGGCATCGCCCGCATCGGCCACGCTGAACGAGGGCGCGACGAAGGGTCGCGTGGCGCCGGGGTTCGCCCGGGTCCAGTCCAGCACGCCGACCGCGAACGCGCCCACCCCGAGGAGCTGCGCCTTGTCCGGCGCCAGCGCCCCGACGTTGAGGACGGTGAACCCGAGCCCGCCGTCGGCGCCGCGCACGATGCGCACGGCCGCGACCAGCCGACCGTCCGCCACGGCACTGGCCGCCGCCGTCGCGTCCTGGTACACGGTGAAGGCGAACGTCCTGGCCGGGCCGCCGCCGCCCGCCTGGCCGTTCAGGACGGTGTCCATCGTGCGTGCCGCCGTCGTGGCCAGCCCGGGCTCCGCCGCGCTGACGGCGATGCCCAGGACCGTCGCCCGGCCGGCCAGCCGCACGCCCAGCGGGATCAGCGCCACTCCCACGCCCAGCGCGGCGAGAAGGACCGTCGAGGCCACGAACGCCCTCGACCGCGCGCGCTCCGCGATCTCCCGGCGGGCGACCAGCCAGATGTTGCGGACCGTCGCCCCGCGGCTCACGCGCCGCCCCCCAAGTCGGGCGCCAAGTGCGCCTCCTGCTCGGCCGGCCGACCGACCCGGTCGAGGAACACCTGCTCGAGCGACGGGTCCGCCACCTCGAAGTGCAGGACGCGGGCGCCGGCGCCCACCGCGGCGGCAAGGACCTCGTCCGGCTCCAGGGCACCCTCGAGCTCCACGGTGGCCCTGTCCATCCCCGCCTGGATGACCCGCGCTCCGGGCACGCGGGCGAGCCACGGCATGCGGTGGTCCCCGGCGACGGAGATCCGCACCATCCGGCGGCCGGTGGAGCGGCGGACCTCCCGCAGCGGGCCGCCAGCCACCACGCGCCCGCGGTCCACGATGGCCACGGCCTCGCACAGCGCCTCGGCCACCTCCATCTGGTGCGTGGAGAAGACCACGGTGCGGCCGCGGTCGCGCAGCTCCAGGAACGCCTCGCGCAGGAGCGCCACGTTGACCGGGTCGAGCCCCGTGAACGGCTCGTCCATGAGCAGCACGGCCGGCTCGTGGAGCACGGCGGCGATGAACTGGACCTTCTGCTGGTTGCCCTTGGACAGCTGCTCCGCCCGGCGGCCGCCGAGGTCCTCGGCGCGGAACCGGCGAAGCCAGGCGAGCGCCTCCCGGCGGGCGCGGTCGGGCGGCATGCCGTGGAGCCCGGCGAAGAAGACCAGCTGGTCGAGCACGCGCATCCGCGGGTACAGCCCGCGCTCCTCCGGCAGGTATCCGAACGTCGAGCGAGGCAGGCGGCGGCTCTCGGTGCCCATCCAGGTCACCGTGCCCGCGTCGGCCTCCAGGATCCCGAGGGCGATCCGCATCGTCGTGGTCTTGCCGGCGCCGTTGGCGCCCAGGAACCCGAATACCTGCCCGGGGGCGACCTCGAACGCCAGGCCGTCGAGCGCGACGACGGGCCCGAACCGCTTGTGGAGACCGTCCACCACCAGGACCATGCGCCGCGAGCATAACCGCACGGGAGGCGGGCGCCCGTGGCACGATCGGCGCATGGGCCCAGACTTCCTGCTGGCCGTCGCGGCCGCGCTCGTCGCGACGTGGCTCGCGTGCCTCGCGCTGTTCTGGCTCGCCCGGCCCAAGGGCGTCCCGGTGCGCGCGGTCGTCGCCGCGATTCCCGACCTGCTGCGCCTGCTGCGCGGCCTGGTCGCGGATCCCGCGGTCCCGCTGGACGTGCGCCTCGTCCTGGTGTGCCTCGTGGCGTGGATCGTCTCGCCGCTCGACCTGATCCCCGAGTTCATCCCGGTGCTCGGCCCGATCGACGACGTGGTTGTGGCGGTGGCGGCCCTGCGCTACGTGCGCTGGCGGGTGGGCCTGCCCGGGCTGCGGGCCCGGTGGCGCGGCTCGGACGCGAGCTGGGAGGTGGTCGCGCGGCTCGTCGGCGGCGGGACGGGGCCGGACCGGGGGCCGGAGTAGGATTCGGCCCATGCAGGACGATCCCCGGACCCGGCCCCTCCGCTTCGACGCCGACCGCGCGGCCGGCACCCTCCGCATCGAGTGGGCGGACGGGCACCAGAGCGCCTACGACGCCGTCACGCTGCGCTGGCTGTGCCCGTGCGCGTACTGCCGCGGCGAGGCGGGCGAGCCCGGCTGGCTGGATTCCAACCCGACGCTCACGCCCGACCAGACGCGGCTCGTGGACCTCGTGCTCGTCGGCAACTACGCGATCCAGCCCACCTGGGGCGACGGCCACGACTCGGGGTTCCATTCGTACGACCTGCTCCGCGAGCAGTGCCCGTGCGAGACCTGCAGCACTGCGAGCGCCCGCCGCCAGGCGGACGCCGGGGGTGGCCCGGCGGAGACCGCCGGCGAGCGTCACTGGCATGGAGGCAACCGATGATCATCGCGACCGCACCGTTCATCGCCGGGCACCGCGTCGTCGAGACCAAGGGCCAGGTCTTCGGCCTGGTGGTCCGCAGCCGCGGCCTGGGCGGGAACCTCATGGCCGGCCTGCGCTCGATCGCGGGCGGCGAGATCCACGAGTACACGAGCCTGCTCGAGGACACGCGGCGCCAGGCGATCGACCGGATGGTCCAGAACGCGGCCATGGTCGGCGCCAACGCGGTCATCTCGATGCGCTTCGACTCGTCGGAGCTCGCCGGGACCATGTCCGAGATCGTGGCCTACGGGACGGCGGTCGTCGTGGAGGCTGAGGCCGGGGCAGCGCAGCCCGGCGAGTGACCGTGGGCGTGACGCTGGCCCGGGCCCTCATCGGCGGGCTCGGCGTGCTGCTCATGGCGGGCGGGATCGCCCTCATGGCGGTCCCCGGCGGGGGCGGGGGCCTCGGCGCGGCGCTGTCGCTGTTCGTGCCCGGGGCCGTCCTGTTCGCCGCCGTCCTGCTCGAGCGGACCCGCTACCGCTCCCTCCACGCAGAGCGCACGGGCGACAGCCATGGGCCGGGCGGCGGCGAGCCCGCGCGGCCCGACGACCGCTTCCGGCCAACCGACGAGCGCTTCGCGGATCCCACCACGGGCGTCCCGATGCGGGTCTGGGTGGACCCGGCCACGGGCGACCGGCGGTACGTGGCGGACGGCTGAACGCCGCGAGCGCCCGAACGCCAGGGCGCTTCGGCACCGGAAGCGGTCGCCGTCCGGGCCTGCTGGATCCACGCGCGCGCGTGGTATGCTCCGGCACCCTGATCTCGGGACCAGGGAGGCGTCCCGGCGCGCGCTGCGGACAGCCTCCCGACGCCAGCACGAGGACCCATGGCCACCGTTCGCCCCGCACCCGGCCCCCGCGTCGGACGCGGCCGCCGCCGAGCGGGGCGGGACCATCGGGCCCCGATCCTGAACCGAGAGCTGTCCTGGCTCGACTTCAACTTCCGCGTGCTGCACGAGGCGCGGGACACGCGCAACCCGCTGCTGGAGCGCGTGAAGTTCCTGGCCATCTTCGCGAGCAACTTGGACGAGTTCTTCCAGGTCCGCGTCTCCGGTCTGCGCCGCCAGGTCCGCGCCGGCGTCACCGCGGCCGCCTCGGACGGGATGAACCCCGCCCAGCAGCTTGACGCCATCCGCGAGCGCGTGCGCGGCCTGGTGGCGGAGCACGCCGAGATCTGGGCCTCAATGCGCGAGCAGCTGGCGGCGGCGGGCGTGGCCATCCTCGACTACGACCAGGTCCCCGAGCACCACGAGGACCTCCGGCGACGGTTCCACGACGAGATCTTCCCGGTGCTCACCCCTCTCGCCGTGGACCCGGGCCACCCGTTCCCGTACATCTCGACGCTGTCGCTCTCGATCGCCGTCGGCCTGCGCGACCCCGAGACCGGCGAGATCCGCTTCGCCCGCGTGAAGATCCCGCCCAGCCTGCCGCGGCTGCTGGCGGTCGAGCGCGACAAGTTCGTGCTCCTCGACCAGGTCATCGAGGCCAACCTCGACGAGCTGTTCCGGGGCATGGAGATCCTCGAGACCCACCTGTTCCGGGTGACCCGCGACGCGGACATCACCGTCGAGGAGGACGAGGCCGACGACCTGCTGCTCGCCATCGAGGAGGAGGTCAGGCGCCGGCGCTTCGGCGAGGCCGTCCGGCTCGAGGTGGAGCGCTCGATGCCCGAGGCGACCCGCCAGATCCTGATCCACGGCATCGGCATCCGCGAGGGCGACGCCTACGAGGTCGCGGGCATGCTGGACCTGGCCGCGCTCGCCCAGCTGGCCGACCTTGATCGGCCCGGCCTCAAGGCGCCGCCCCACATCCCGGCCGTCCCCGCGCGGCTGCAGCCGCAGGACGAGGACGAGCCGACCGACATCTTCGCCCAGATCCGGGCGGGCGACATCCTTGTCCACCACCCGTACGAGTCGTTCACCGCGTCGGTGGAGCGGTTCCTGATCCAGGCCGCCAGCGACCCGGACGTCCTCACGATCAAGCAGACGCTGTACCGGACCTCGGGCGACTCGCCCATCGTCCAGGCCCTGATCGACGCGGCGGGCGGGGGCAAGCAGGTCGTGGTCCTGGTCGAGATCAAGGCGCGCTTCGACGAGGCCAACAACATCATCTGGGCCCGCAAGCTCGAGCAGGCAGGCGCCCACGTGGTGTACGGCGTCATCGGCCTCAAGACCCACTCCAAGGTCCTGCTCGTGGTTCGGCGCGAGGGCAGCCGCCTGCGGCGCTACGTCCACATCGGCACGGGCAACTACAACAGCAAGACCGCCCGCCTGTACGTGGACCTGGGGCTCCTCACCTGTCGCGAGGAGCTGGGCGCCGACGTGACGGACCTGTTCAACACGCTCACGGGCCTGTCGCGCCAGCGCGTCTTCCGCCGGCTGCTGGTGGCGCCGATCACGCTGCGGGCGCGCTTCCTCGAGCTGGTGGAGCGCGAGGTCTCGTACGCCAGGGCCGGCCACCCGGCCCGGATCGTGCTCAAGGTCAACTCGCTCGTGGACACGCAGGCCGTCGAGGCGCTGTACGAGGCGGCCAGGGCCGGCGTGGACGTGGACCTCATCGTGCGCAGCGCGTGCTGCCTCGTCCCGGGGATCCCAGGGGTCTCGGAACGCGTGCGCGTGCGCTCGATCATCGGCGAGTTCCTCGAGCACTCCCGCATCTGGATGTTCGCCAACGGCGGCCGACCGGAGTGGTTCATCGGCTCGGCGGACCTGATGGAGCGCAACCTCGACCGGCGCGTCGAGGTGGTGACGCCGGTGGAGGACCACGGGCTCCAGGCGCGGCTCGCCCATATCATTGACGTGATGCTCGCCGACGACCGCCGATCCTGGCAGCTCCAGCCCGACGGCCGCTGGCTCCGGACCGAGGTTCTCGAAGCCCGAGCCGGCACCGTGGACACCTTCGCCGTCCTCAAGGACGATGCCACGGTCGTTCAGGCGCCGGTCGAACCGTCTCGGCCGCAGGCGGTGACCGGATCCATGGACCCGCGGGCGTGACCCCTGGCGCCATGCCGCCGGTGGAGGTGGAGCTCAAGTTCCGGATGACCGACGCGGCCACCGGCGAGCGCCTGCTGGCGTCGGAGGAGATCGGCGGCTTCGCGGCGCTCGGCCCCGCCGAGACGAGCAAGGTCGAGGACCGCTACGTGGACACGCCCGACGGGGCGCTCACGGCGGCCGGGTACGCGGGTCGGCTTCGAACGATCGGCGACGACACCGTGATCACGCTCAAGGGCCTGCGCCGCATCGACGACGGCGGCGTGATCCACCGTCGCGAGGAGCTCGAGGGGCCGGCGGTCGAGGGCGAGCCAGCGGCGTCGTGGCCCGAGTCGGCCGCGCGCGACGCGGTGGTCCGCCTGGCCGGCGACCAGCCGCTCGCTGAGATCGCGCGGATCCACCAGACGCGCCGCAAGCGTCTGTACGGGCGAGACGGCGCGGTCGTCGAGGTCTCCGTGGACGACGTGGCGGTGCTCGCGGGCGGGAGCGTCGTGGAGCGCTTCGCCGAGCTCGAGGTGGAGCTCCGGAAGGGCGAGGAGGCGTCGCTCGAGCCGCTCGCGGACCTGCTCAGGGACACCGAGGAGCTGGTCCCGGCCCAGACGTCCAAGCTGGAGCGGGCGCTGGCCGCCGTGCACCGCGACGAGCCCGCCTACACGGTCGCCTCGCCCGCGGAATCGCCGGTGGCGGTGGAGATCCCGCGGCGCGAGAAGGGTCCCGAAGCCGCCCCCGGGCGGGACGGCCCGCGCATCGTCGTGGGCAAGTCGCCGGGCGTGGTGGCGGACGACCACCTCGCCGAGGCCGGGCGCAAGGTCCTGCGCTTCCACCTCGCGCGGATGCTCGCCCGCGAGGCGGGCACCCGCGAGGGCCGCGACGCCGAGGAGCTCCACGCCATGAGGGTCGCCACCCGGCGGCAGCGGGCGGCGTGGCGCGTTTTCGGGGCCGCGTTCGACCCCGGACGCACCAAGCGCCATCGCCTGCGCCTCCGCGAGGTGGCCGCCGACCTCGGCGCCGTCCGCGACCTCGACGTGCTCGCCGAGGCCCTCGAGGCGTACCGCGCCAAGCTGTCGCCCAAGGAGTCGGCCGCCCTCGAGCCGCTCATCGCCTCGTGGCGCCACCGGCGCGACGCCGCCCGCGTCCTGCTCGTCCACGAGCTCGATTCGAAGCGCTACGCCAAGTGGACCGAGGAGTACGCGGCGTTCGTCCAGGCCGAGGGCGCGGGCTCGCGACCGGTGGGCCCCACCGACCCGCACCGGGTCCGGGACGCCATGCCGTCGCGCATCTGGGCGGCGTACGAGGTCGTCCGCGCCTACGAGCCGGTGATGCGCTGGGCGGACGTGACCACCCTCCACGACCTGCGGATCGCGGCCAAGTGGCTGCGCTACACCCTCGAGTTCGTCCGCGAGGCCCTCGGTCCCGACGCCGGGCCGGCCATCGAGAAGGTGGTCGCGCTGCAGGACCACCTGGGCTGGCTGCACGACGCGGACGTCGCGGCCGGACTCGCCCGATCGTTCCTCGTCGAGCACGCCGGCGACCTCGACGAACTGCAGGCTGCGGCGATCGGCCGGTACCTCATCGACCGGGAGCGCGAGCTGGCGCGCCTGCGCAAGACCGTGGGCACGCCGTGGCGGGGCGTGTCCAGCCTCGCCTTCCGCCGCTCGCTGGGTCGGCTCGTCGCCGGGCTCTGAGCACCGCTGCCGCCTGCCACGGCGCGCCGGCCTACGCCGGCCGGGTCGGGTCGGGCCAGCCGCCGGCCAGCTGCGCGAGACGGTCACGCCACGCCACGCCGCCGCGCGCGGCGGCCAGGATGGCCCCCTCCCGGATCCCCTCCTCCGACACGCGGAGGCGGTCGGCCCCGTACCGGGCGAGGATCGCCTCGACGATGACGGCGCCGGCGGGAAGGATCCTCGCTCGCTCCGGCCGGATGGCGTGGCGAACGGCGGCGTCGCGACTCCGCTCGACGGACAGCATGGCGAGGGTGACGGTGATGCGGCGACGGGTGAGCAGGCGGTCCACAGCCGTGGCCGGGAGCAGGCGCAGCAGGTTGGACGCCGTGCCGCCCACGGCCACGATCTCCGTCGGGCTCGCCGCAGGCGCGCCGCCCATGGCGCCGGCCACCGCCGTTCGGAGCGCCTCCACCTCGGCCAGTGAGGGCGGGTCGGCCGCCACGTGGTCGCGCGTGAGCCGCGCAGCCCCGAGCGGGAGGCCGGCCGTCCGCACGATGCCGGCGGGTCCCGCCACCACGAGCTCGGAGCTCCCCCCGCCGATATCGGCCAACAGGAGCTCGCCGTCGACCGGCCGGCCGCCCATGGCGCCGATCAGGGTCAGCATGCCTTCCTCGGCGTGGTCGAGGACGTGGACCGCCACGCCAGCGCGGGCCAAGGTGGCGCGGACGACCGCTGGCGCGTCGGCGGCACGGCGCAGGGGCTCGGTGCCCACGACGGTGATGGTGGCCGCACCGACCCCGCGGGCCGCCGCGACGTAGCGCTCGAGCTCGTCAACCAGGGCGGAGCGCAGGTCGCTCCCCAGGTAGCCGTCAGTAGCGACGCGATCGCCAAGGCCCAGGAACACCGATTCGTCGAGCAGCGGGACCACGCGGCGGCCATCCACGATGCCCACCAGCAGGTGGACGCTCGTGGCGCCGACATCGATCGCAGCTGCCACCTGCGAGTCCGGGGGCACAACGACGCCGCCGGTGGCCAGCGGGCTGGCAGGCCCGGCCGGCTCCGGCCCCGGCTCGGCGGGCCCCGGCTCGTCGGCGGCCGGCTCGGCGGTCTCAGGCTCGGCGGG
>JAJXTS010000226.1 GCA_021783595.1 Chloroflexota bacterium
GATCGCGGCACTGGAGCGGACGCGGCGCGACGCCGAGGCCCGCCGGGCGCGGGCCGAGGCGGCCGTGGCCATGGCCGAGGCGAGGGTCGGGGCCGTCGCCCGGGACCTGGCGGCGCTCGACGAGCGCGAGCGGGCGGCGCTGGTCGAGCGCGATGCGCTCGCCGACGAGCTGGCCGAGGCCGTCGCCCGCGAGGCGCACGCCCGCGAGGAGTTGGACGCGTTGCTTGCGGACGACCGTGCCGAGCGGGCGCGCCTGGCCGAGGCCGAGCGCTTCGCGACCGCCGCCCGGGAGCGACTGAGGGCGGTCGACGACCGCGCCCGCGCCGCCGAGGTGGGCGTGATGGAGGCCCGCCTCGGCCTCGATGCGCTTCGCGAGCAGCTCCTGGTGGAGCTGGCGGGCCTGGGCGAGCTGGGACTCCGGCACTTGGCCGCGAGCATCGGCTCGGAATCGCCGCCGCTCGCGAGTGCGGCCGCAGGCGAGCCGAGCGAGGCCGGCTTCGACGCGGCGACCGAGCCTCCCGCCAGCGAGACGTCCATCTTCGAGTCGCTCATCGACGCGCTTGCGCCCCAGTGGGCCGCCTCGGCGCCGTCGTCGGAGCCGCCGTCGTCGGGTCGCCTGGCGACGCTGCGCCGCCGCTTCCACGAGCTGGGCGCCGCCAACCCGTTCGCCGTGGACGAGTACCGCTCCGTCCGGGCCCGCCTCGAATCGCTCGAGACCCAGGATCGCGACCTGCGCGACGCCATCGCCAGGACCCGCCAGCTGATCGGCGAGCTGGGCACGCTGATCGCCACGCAGTTCCGCACCACCTTCGCGCTGCTCGAGGTTGCCTTCGACCGCCGGTTCCAGCAGCTGTTCGGCGGCGGCTTCGCCAAGCTCACCCTGACGGACCCGGCCGACCTTGGCGCCACCGGCATCGAGATCACCGCCCGGCCGCCCGGCAAGAAGCCGCAGGCGCTGGCGATGCTCTCGGGCGGGGAGCGGGCCCTCACGGCCGTCGCGCTGCTGTTCGCGATGCTCGAGGTGCGGCCCGCGCCGTTCTGCGTGCTCGACGAGGTGGACGCCGCGCTCGACGAGGCGAACGTCGGCCGCTTCACCGACGCGCTCCGCGCGCTCGCCGAGCACACGCAGTTCATCGTGATCACCCACAACCGCGGCACCATCGAGTCGGCGGACGCCCTGTATGGCGTCACCGTCGGCGACGATTCCGTGAGCCGCGTCATCAGCCTGCGGCTCGAGGAGGCGCAGGCGATCGCCGACCACCGCCGGGCAGAGGCCCGCGCGGCGCTCGCCGGCCCCGCGGCCGGCTGACCGGAGACCACCATGCGTTTCTTCCGTCGCGGCGGCCAGCCGCAGGAGCCCCAGCCGGCCTCGCCGTCCGAGCCCGTCCCGGAGCCGTCCCAGCCTGCCGAGACGTCCGACGCCGGCGTCGCGGGCGACGACCTCATCGGCGACGAGTGGCGGGCGGCCGCGCCTTCCGACACGCTCGCCTTCGAACCCACGGCGCTCGAGCTCGACCTCGCCCCGGCGCCCAACGCCGTCTTGGGCGTCGGCGGGATCGTGGAGCCCGCCCCGATCGTGCCGCCGCCGGGATCGCCCGAGTCGGCCTCCGGGCCGCAGTGGGCGTGGGGTGCGGACTGGTCCGCCGACAAGGCCGACGCCGCCCGCCGCGAGCGCGAGCGGGCCCAGCTCGAGGCGGGGCTCGAGAAGACCCGATCGGGGTTCGGGGCGCGGCTGCGGGGCGCCTTCGGCGGCATCGGCACGGACGCGGACTGGGAGGCTGTCGAGGAGACGCTGATCACCGGCGACGTGGGCGCCCAGCTCGCGATGTCGATCGTCGAGCGCGCCCGCAGGCGGCGCGAGATGACCGTCGAGCAGGCGGTGCGCGCCGAGCTCGAGGCGATCCTCGAGGGCCGGGACGGGGGCGTCTGGGAGCCCGAGCGGACGTCAGACGGGGCGCCGGCGATCGTGCTCGTCGTCGGCGTGAACGGCACCGGCAAGACCACCACCATCGGCAAGCTGGCCCAGCGCGAGCGGGCCCTCGGCCGGCGGGTGGTCCTGGCGGCCGCGGACACCTTCCGCGCTGCCGCGATCGAGCAGCTCCGCATCTGGGCGCAGCGCACGGACGCGGAGCTCGTCGCGCACGCCCAGAACGCCGATCCGGCAGCCGTCGTGTACGACGGGCTCGACGCCGCCATCGCGCGAGGCGCGGACATCCTGATCGTGGACACGGCGGGCCGGCTGCACACCAAGGCCAACCTGATGGACGAGCTGACGAAGATCCGCCGGGTGATCGACAAGCGCCTGCCCGGAGCTCGCGTGGAGACGTTCTTCGTGCTCGACGCCACCACCGGCCAGAACGGCCTGGCGCAGGCGAAGGCGTTCCACGACGCGGTGGCGCTGACCGGCGTCGTGCTCACCAAGCTCGACTCCACCGCGAAGGGCGGCATCGTCTTCGCGATCGAGCGGGACCTGGGCGTGCCGGTTCGGTTCGTGGGCGTGGGCGAGAAGGCCGATGACCTGCTGCCGTTCGACCCGCAAGGGTTCGTCGCGGCGCTGTTCGACTGACGGCGAGCGCGATGTCGCCCGCCACCCCGCCGCCCGCCCTCGTCGGCCGCGCCGGCGAGCTCGCCCTCGCGCTCGCGGTCCTGCGCGGCGGGCGGCACCTGCTGCTGGAGGGCCCGGCGGGGGTGGGCAAGACCCGCCTCGCCCTGGCCGCCTGCGCGGCCCTGGGCCGGGGCGTCGCGCGCGTGGACGGCGACGACCGGTACAGCGAGGCGCGCCTGGTGGGCTGGTTCGACCCGCCCGCGGTCCTGCGCGCCGGGTACGGCCCGCAGAGCTTCACCCCGGGGCCCCTGGTGGAGGCCATGCGCGCGGGCTCGGTCCTGTTCGTCAACGAGCTCAACCGGATGCCCGAGGCCGTCCAGAACGTCCTGCTCCCCGCGCTCGACGAGCGGCGCATCGGCGTGCCCCACGTGGGCGAGGTGGCGGCCGCCCCGGGGTTCGCCGTGGTGGCCACCCAGAACCCGGTCGAGTACGTCGCCACCGGCCACCTGTCCGAGGCGCTGCGCGACCGGTTCGAGCACCTCGCCCTGTCCTGGCAGCCCGAGGCCGAGGAGCGCGCCATCGTGGCCGCCGAGGCCGGCTGCCCGCCCGCCCTCGCCGCCTGGGCCGTCCGCCTCGCCCGCGCGTCCCGCTCGCACCCCGCCGTGCGCAAGGGCGCCTCGGTCCGCGCCGCCTCGGCCGCCGCGGGCCTCGCCCTCGCCCTCGCCCC